>CAYQMQ010000087.1:0-8362 GCA_964418395.1 uncultured Actinomycetota bacterium | reverse complement strand
AAGGAGGTGAGACCATGTCCATCCACGTTTCGTGCATCCTGAACAGCAAGGGTCGCGAGGTCGCCACCATCCGGTCGGACGCCAGCCTCGCCGCGGCGGCCGACAAGCTCGCCCACCACAACGTCGGTGCTCTCGTGGTGTCTCCCGACGGGCGGGCGGTGGAAGGCATCCTCTCCGAGCGCGACCTGGTGCGGCGCCTCGCTCGCCTGGGGGCCGAATGCCTCCAGGGCACGGTCGCCGAGGTGATGATCTCCGACGTGACCACCTGCACGCCCGACGACACCTGCGACGATCTCATGAAGACCATGACGCAGGGTCGCTTCCGCCACATGCCGGTGCTGGAGAACGGTCAGCTCGCGGGCATCATCTCCATCGGCGACGTGGTCAAGTCGCGGCTGGACGAGCTCGAGGTGCAGGCCCAGACCCTCGAGCAGTACGTCACGAACTCCCTGGTGTGACCGCCGCTGCGGCTCACGCGGCGGCGTCGTGCCGGAGGCGGGACTCGAACCCGCACGCCCCCGCACGGGGCAGCGAGGTTTAAGCTCGCCGTGTCTGCCGCTTCCACCACTCCGGCGCGCGACCAAGGGTAGTCGACGCAGGCGGTAGGCTGCGGGCACACATCCCCAGCCCCGCACTGCCGAGTCGATTCTCCCATGCCCACCGATGAAGAGCGCATCGCCCTGTTCCTCGACTACGAGAACCTGGCGATCGGCGCGCGCGAAGCCCACCAGGGGTCGGCTTTCGACCTCAAGCCGCTCGCGGACGTGCTCGCCGAGCGTGGGCGGGTGGTGGTGCGGCGCGCTTACGCCGACTGGTCCTACTTCGAGGACGACCGGCGGATGCTCACCGAGAACCACGTCGAGCTGATCGAGATCCCCCAGCGGCTCGGTGCGGTCCGCAAGAACGCCGCGGACATCAAGATGGCCGTCGACGCCGTCGAGCTCAGCTTCGAACGCGGCTACATCACCACCTTCGTGATCGCCACCGGCGACAGCGACTTCACCCCGCTGGTCGACAAGCTGCGCGCGCTGAACAAGTTCGTCATCGGCTGTGGGCTGGAGGGCTCGACCTCCGGGCTGCTGCCACCGGCCTGCGACGAGTTCCTGTTCTACGAGCGCTTGGAGGGCGTGGACCTGTCCAAGCCGCGACGTCCCGGCCGGGGTCGCTCCGGACGTGACCGCGGAGGGAAAGCGGCCGCCAAACCCGCGGCGGCTCCCGCTGCCGGATCGGCGCCTGCGGCGACCCCCGCCGCCGAGCACGAGGCCGCTGAGTCGCCGGTGGCCGACGACGCGCCGGTGGGCGACGACACCGCCGGCGACCTGACCAAGCTCGTCACCCAGACACTGTCCGGGCTGCAGCGCTCCTCCGGCGGGGCGGTGCTCGCCAGCGCCCTCAAGCGGGCGATGCTGCGCAAGGACCCGACCTTCAACGAGGCCGACCACGGTTTCCGCGCGTTCGGTGAGCTGTTGCGCCACCTCGAGTCGCAGGGGGTCATCGAGCTCACCCCGGGCAGCGCCAAGGGCGACCCCGAGGTCGGCTTCCCGGAGTCGGACCGCGGCGAGGACGAGGCCTTCAAGCTGTTGCGCGACGTCGTGAGCGAGCTGCAGGCCAGCAACGGGCGCCCGCCCCTGTCGGGGCTGAAGGACCAGATGCGCAAGCGCGAGCCCGGCTTCAGCGAGAAGGCCTACGGCTACGGCGGCTTCTTGCAGTTCTGCAAGGCGGCCCAGACGCGCGGGGTGGTCGAGATGACCTGGGACGACGACGTCGACGACTACGTGCTCGCGCCCAGTGGATAGCCGCCGTGGCCGCGCCGGTGAGGAGGTCGGTCGATGAAGCTCGTCGTCGGGATCGTCAAGCCCTTCAAGGTCGAAGAGGTCAAAGAGGCGCTGCGCGAGGTCGGGGTCAGCGGCCTCACGGTCAGCGAAGCCCGCGGTTTCGGCCGCCAGCGCGGCCACACCGAGGTGTATCGGGGCGCGGAGTATCAGGTGGACTTCGTGCCGAAGTCCCGCGTCGAGGTGATGGTCGATGACGAGCACGTGGACGGCGTCATCGACGCGATCGTCAAGGCCGCCCGCACCGGCAAGATCGGTGACGGCAAGGTCGTGGTCATGCCGCTGGAGGACGTGGTGCGCATCCGCACCGGCGAGTCCGGGCCGGAGGCGCTGTAGCCCTGCCCCCCGGCCTGTCGCGCCTTCGCGGCGGGCAGCTCCTGGAGCCCCGGTGAGCCCCGTGAGCACGACCGAGGCCGGCGAGCCCGCCGCCCCCGATCCGGGCACGGTCGACGCGCCGCTGGGCCCGGCCTGGTGCGCCGCCTGGACCGCGACGGTGGATCAGGCCCTTGCCGGCAAGCTGGCCGATGACGCCGCCGGTGTCGCCGTCCTCGCCCTGGGCAGCTACGGGCGCCGGGAGCTGTGTCCGGCCAGCGACATCGACCTCGTGGTGCTGCACGACGGCGTGGTCGCCGACCGCCTCGACGAGCTCGTGGGCGCGCTGTGCTATCCGCTGTGGGATGCCGGCTTGGAGGTGGGCCATGCGGTGTGGACACCCGAGGAGGTCGTCGACGCCGCCGACGCCGACACCGCGACGGCGACGTCGCTGCTGTCCCGGCGCGTCGTGGCCGGCGACCGCCGTCTCGCCGGCGACGTCGACGCCCGGCTGCAGCGGTGGCTGCGTGGCGCCGGCGCCCGGCTGCTGGCCGCCCTGGCCGCCGGCGCGGACGAGGGTCCGGCGGGGCGGCTCGAGCCCGACCTGAAGACCGACCCGGGCGGGCTGCGGTCGCTGCACCGCCTGGACTGGGCGGCGATGTGCCTGCTGGGCGACAGCGACCTCGGCGCGCTGGCCGGCGCCCGCTATCTCGTGGCCGGCGCGCACGCGACGCTGGCCGACTCGGCCGCGACGTTGTTGGCGGCCCGCTGCGCGCTGCACCAGGCAGAGGGACGGGCCGGCGACCGGCTGCGGGTCGACCTGCACGACGACGTCGCCGCCCGCCTGGCGCTGGCCGACGGCGACGCGCTGCTGCGCCGCGTCGGCCTGGCCATGCGCACGATCGCTCACGCCCACGACCGCGCCTGGCCGCGGCTGCAGCGCGGCGTCGGAGCGGGGGTCCGCGCGCAGGTGACCTCCCTCGACGAGGGGGTGCGGCTGGTCGACGGGCTCGTCGAGCTCGACGCCGACCGCGACCCGGTCGCGGAGCCGAGTCTCGGCCTGCGGGCCGTGGCGGCGGCCGCCGTCCGGGGCACGCGGCTGAGCGGCGCCAGCGCGGAATGGCTGCGCGACCGGCTCGACGGGCAGGCCGTGCCCTGGGACCTCGCCTCGCGGCGGGCGCTGCTGACGGTGCTGCGAGCCGGGCCCCACGCCCCGGCGGCGCTGGCCGACGCCGACGACGCCGGGGTGCTGAGCGCCATGCTGCCCGGCTGGTCGCTCGTGCGAGGCCGCCCGCAGCGCAACCCCTTCCACGTCTACGACCTGGACACCCACCTGGCCGAGACGGTCCACTGGCTCGCCCGCGTGGCGGGGGGCGAGCTCGACGACGCCCACGCCGCGTGCTGGCGGCGGCTCGAGGACCCGGACGCGCTGTGGCTCGGGGCGTGGCTGCACGACTGCGGCAAGGCCTGGCCGGGCGACCACAGCGAGGTCGGCGCCGACGTGGCCGCCGGATGGATGCGCCACATGGGCTTCGGCGCCCACCGCACCGACCGGGTGGCCGCCCTGGCGCGCCACCACCTACTGCTGGCCGACACCGCCACCCGCCGCGACCTCGACGACCCCTGCGAGATCGGCCGGGTGGCCACCGCCGTGGCCGACACCGAGACGCTGGACGCCCTGTGGCTGCTGAGCCTGGCCGACGCGCGCGCCAGCGGGCCCGCCACCCACTCGCCGTGGAAGGACGCGCTGCTGGCCACGGTGCACCGGCGCGTGCGCGCGCGCCTGCGGGACGATGGCGTCCGGCCCGGCCGTCCCGAGGAGACGGCGGCGAACGCGCGGCATGCGGCACGCGGCGCCAGCGCCGCCCTCGAGCCGCTGCTGACCGGGATGCCCCAGCGGTACCTCGTGGCCGCCAGCACCCGGCAGGTCCTGGCGCACGCCGAGCTGGTGGCTGCCCGCGGCGACGCCCCGCTGGCCTGTGCCTGGCGCGACGGGGAGGTGCCGGGAACGGCTGTCCTGTCGGTCGTGGCCGATGACCGCAGGGGGCTGTTGGCCGACTGCGCGGGCGTGCTGGCCGGCTTCGGGCTCGACCTGCTCGACGCCCGGGCGGTCACCCGCGACGACGGCCTCGCCGTCGACTGGTTCACCGTGACCGGCGGCGACGAGGCTGCCTATCAGGGGGCGGCCGACGCGCTGCGCGAGGCCGGAGCGGGCCGCGGCGACGTGGCCGGCCTCGTGGCCGCCCGGGAGCGCCGTCGCGACGCCCGGCTGCCCCGCGAAGCGGTGCTGGCCGACCACGCCGTCGTGCTCGACGACGACGGCGAGCAGGTGCGCATCGAGGTCACCGCCCCGAACACCCCCGGCCTGGCGTATCGCCTCACCCGGGCCGCGGCCGACGCCGGATGGTCGATCGCCGGGCTGAAGGCCGAATCGCTCGGCGCTCAGGCGCGGGTGGCGTTCTTCCTCGACGGGGTGAGCGGCGACACCGGCGCTGAGCTGGCGGGCGTGCTCCGGTCTCAGGCGAGCCCGCCGGCGCACCTGCGCGGCCAGATATAGGGAGGCGTCGCTGCCCGGCTCGCGTGGCGAGCTAGTCCCAGTCTCCCCTTGTGTATCCCCCTTTCGGGTGATATGAAAGTGGTACGAGGTGACGGTGGCGGATCCGGGAGGTCACCGGCATTCTCGTGACAGGGTCCGGACAGGGGGACGGACCGCTCACCGAACGGGGACTGCGGCGCTACCGGGGGCGGAGCGCCCAGTCCCCGTTCGTGTGATCACCGGGGGGCGGGCGGGATGTGCGATCTCAGAGCACGCCGCCCCGGGTCATCGCCTCCAGATCGAGGATGCGGTCGACCTCGGCGTCGTCGAGCAGGCCGGATTCCTTGACGACCTCCCGCAGCGGCCGGTCCTCCGCCAGCGCCCTCTTGGCCAGCTCGGCGCTGGTGTCGTAGCCGATCGCCGGCACCAGCGCGGTGACCGCCGACAGGTTCTTCTCCACCAGCTCGGAGGCGCGCTCCCGGCGGGCCTCCAGCCCGTCGACGCACTGGCTCGCGAAGTTGTCGGCGGAGGCCGCGAGAAGCCGCACGCTGTCCAGCACGGTGTGGGCCAGCAGCGGGATGGCGACGTTGAGCTCGAAGTAGCCGTTCATCCCGCCCACCGTGGCGGCGGCGTCGTTGCCGATCACCTGCGCGCACACCTGCACGACGGACTCCGGGATCACCGGGTTGACCTTGGCCGGCATGATCGAGCTGCCCGGCTGCACCGCGGGGATGGCCACCTCGCCGATGCCGGCGCGCGGCCCGGAGCCCATCAGCCGCAGGTCGTTGGCCACCTTGGTCAGCGACACCGCCACCACCTTGCAGGCGCCGGACAGCTCCACCAGCGCGTCGCGGCCCCCTTGGGCCTCGAAGTGGTCGGTCGCCTCCACGAGCCCCGACAGCCCCGTGGCCTCACGCAGCACCGTGATCGCGTGCGCGGCCATCTCCGGACGGGCGTTGAGCCCCGTGCCCACCGCGGTGCCGCCCAGCGGCAGCTCGCCCAGCCGGGGCAGTACGTCGCGCACGCGGGCGATGCCGAGGTCGACCTGGCGGGCGTAGCCGCCCAGCTCCTGGCCGAGGGTGACCGGCGTGGCGTCCATCAGATGCGTGCGGCCGGACTTGACCACGTCGGCGAACTCGTCGGCCTTGGCCGCCAGCGAGGCGCGCAGGCGCTCCAACGCGGGCAGCAGCCGGTGCTCGACCGTCTCGTAGGCCGCCAGATGCACCGCGGTGGGAAAGACGTCGTTGGACGACTGGCCGGCGTTCACGTGGTCGTTGGGGTGCACCAGCCGGGAGCCGAGGTCGCCGCCGAGCAGCTCGCTGGCGCGGTTGGCGATCACCTCGTTGGCGTTCATGTTGGAGGAGGTGCCCGAGCCGGTCTGGAACACGTCGACGACGAACTGCTCGTCGAAGCGGCCCTCGGCGACCTCGTCGGCGGCGGCGCGGATCGCCCGCGCCTGCTCGTCGGTCAGGTCGCCCAGGGCGTGGTTCGTCGCGGCGCAGGCGCTCTTGACCAACCCGAGAGCCCGCACGACCTCGCGGGGGATCGGACGCCCCGAGATGGGGAAGTTCAGCACCGCCCGCTGGGTCGAGGCGCCGTAGTACGCGTCCGCGGGAACCTGCATCTCGCCCATCGAGTCGCGCTCGATCCGGTGATCGCTCATCACGGTGTCCAAACTCCGCCTGCGGTCGGCCTGTGTGACGCTCCCGTCCCAGGGTGGGCGCCGAGCCGGCAGATTACCGTCCGGTGATCGGCCGACGGCTCCTCGACCGCTGAAGCTCTGTCGGTCCGGCCGGTACGCTTTCCGGGTCCTGACCCCGTCACTGGAGCGTCGTGACCGCCCTGCTGCTGGTCCGCCACGCCACGACCGCAAGCACCGGCAAACGGCTCGGCGGTCACACCCCGACCCCGCTGGACGAAGGGGGCCGGGCCCAAGCCGAGGCCGCCGCGGACCGCCTCCGCGATGTGCCCTTGAAGGCGGTCTATGCCAGCCCGCTGCCGCGCACGCGGGAGACGGCCGAGATCATCGCCGCCTCCCACAACCTCGGCGTCCGCGACTGTGAGGGTGTGATCGAGGTCGACTACGGCAAGTGGACCGACCGCCCCCTGGCGCAGGTGGCGCGGACCAAACGGTGGCCGGTGATCCAGACGCGCCCGTCACGCGTGCGATTCCCCGACGGTGAGGCCATCCGCGCCGCCCAGTGGCGGGCCGTGGAGGCGCTCGAGGAGCTGGTGGGCGCCCACCCCCGCGACACGGTCGCGGTGATCAGCCACGCCGACGTCATCAAGGCGGCGGTCGCCCACTTCCTGGGCCAGCCGCTGGATCTGTTCCAACGGCTGCACATCGCGCCGACCTCGCTGACTTGGTTGCAGCTGGATCGCGACAGCGTCCCCACCCTGATGCGCTTGGGCGATGACGGACCGCTGACGCGCGAACGGTTCCAGCCGCCGCGGCAGCGCGGCGGCTCGTCGACACGGCGAAAGCGGTAGGTGCCTTGAGATGAGCGCCTCAAGTAGCGAAGCGGTAGGTGCCTTGAGATGAGCGCCTCAAGTAGCGAAGCGGTAGGTGCCTTGAGATGAGCGAGTCGTTCGAGCTGGATCCGGTGGACTGGATCACGGCGGGCGCGGTCGGCGAGCCCGGCGACCGGGTGTTCTATGTCCAAGCCGAGAAGGGCGCCAGCACCGTCGCCCTGGTGGTCGAGAAGCAGCAGGTGCGTCAGCTCGCCCAGCTCGCCCAGGAGCTGTTGCAGCGCATGGACATCACCGTCACCCCGGACGACCTCGACACCCGTAACCAACAGCTGCGCGAGCCGATCGCGCCGGCGTGGCGGGCTGGCCGGCTGGCGCTGGGGATGGATCCCGATGGCGAGCGGTTCATGCTGGAAGCCGAAGAGCTGGTCGAGGGCGAAGAGGGCGAGGACGGCGAAGAGGGCGCGGTGGCGCGCTTTTGGATGGACAGCGACCAGCTGGTCGGGCTGGCCGCTCACGCGGCGTGGTCGGTCGAGGCGGGCGCCCGCGAGACCTGTCGGCTGTGCAACCGGCCCATCGAGCCCACGGAGGGCCACCGGTGCCCGGCGTTGAACGGCCATGGCCCCCTGTTCGAGTCCGAGGGGTGATTCGGCCATGAGCTCCGCACGTCGCTTCGGGTCAGGTGTGGGGCGTTGAGCGCCGAGGCCGATTCCCGGTGGCCGGTTGAGGGCGAGCTCGACGCGCTGGCCACCGAACCGTTGGTCGCTCGCGGGTTCCTCGCCGATGCCAGCAACCACACGTTGCTGGTCCAAGTCGGAGACCCGGCCGAGGGGCGGTTCGCGGTGTACAAACCCCGCGCGGGCGAACGACCGTTGTGGGACTTCCCTCGCGGCACGTTGTGCCAGCGGGAGGTCGCGGCTTACCTCGTGGACGAGGCACTCGGGTGGGAGCTCGTGCCACCCACGGTGCTGCGGGAGGACGCCCCGCACGGGCCCGGGGCGGTGCAACGGTTCGTGCCTCACGATCCCGACCACCACTATTTCGCGTTGCTCGACGAAGGCGGCCACGAGCGTCGGCTGGCTCAGATGGCGGTGTTCGACCTGTTGGTCAACAACGCCGACCGCAAGGGTGGCCATGTGGTCATGGGCGATGACGGTCAGATCTTTGGCATCGACCACGGGTTGACGTTCCATGTGCAGCCGAAGTTGCGCAC
>CAYQMQ010000086.1:0-8369 GCA_964418395.1 uncultured Actinomycetota bacterium | reverse complement strand
GGGACACCGCGCTCGGACCGGTGGCGCGGGTCACGGCCCCGGCGCTGCGAGCCCACGGCATCGAGCCGCCTGCCTGAAGCGCCGGCGGGCTCAGGCCGACGGGTCCGTTTCCACCGCGCGGGGCTGGCGGGGCCGGACGTCGCCCGCCGAGCCGGCGCCGACCCGGCCGGAGAGGACCCGGGCCGAGCCCTCCTCGTCGTGGGGGCCGGCCCAGGCCGGGTCGAGCTCGCCGGGACGGAACGGCCGGGAACGGCGGATCCGCTGCGACGCGTCGGCCTCGCCGGTGGCGACCACGGGCGGGGGATCCGGCCCGGCACTCGACCGCTTGCGCAACACCAAGCGGGTGGTGCCGGGGTCGGTGCGCACCTCGAGATCGTCGACCAGCGCGCGCATCAGGTCCAGCCCGCGCCCGCTCTCGGCATAGTCGGCCGAGTCGCCGGCCGCGTCCTCCTCGAAGCCGGGGCCGCGGTCGACGATCTCCACCTCGCAGCCGGCGGGATCGATCGCCAGGCCCACGCTGTAGCTGTCGGTGCCGACCGCGTGGCGCACCACGTTGGCGCAGGCCTCGGTGAGAGCCAGCTGCACGTCGGCGACGTCGGCGTCCGGCGTGCCCGCCGTCTGCAGCAGGGAGCCGGCCACCTCGCGCACCGACGGCACCCAGCGCGCATCGCGGGGAAGGTCGAGCCACACCCTGACCGCCACTGTGGGCACCTCCCTCGAACGGTGGCCGTCCCTCGACGTCTCGCCTGGCTTCTCTCATGTGGCATGGTTCCCAGCAGCGCGGGTCAAAACGTCACCGTCCGGAGTCGCAGGCCCTGCGTCGACCGTCGCCGGCTGGAGCGCCGTGTGGCCGATCGGAACGTCGCCGTGCGGATGGTCTCGGCCAACGTGTTGCACGGCCGGGACCTGGTCACCGGCCGGGTCGACATCGAGCGGGCCGCTGCGGCCGTGGCCGGCCTCGAGCCGGACGTGGTGGCGTTGCAGGAGGTGGATCGCGGCCAGGCGCGTTCTGGCGGGGTGGACCAGGTGGCGGCCGTGGCGACGGCCGTCGGCGGGCACGGCCGGTTCGCCGCGGCGCTGGCCGGTGACCCGCAGCGCTCGTGGGAGCCGGCCCACGGCCGTGACGTGGACGGGCCCGCCTACGGCGTGGGGCTCGTGTCGCGCTGGCCGATCCGGCACGCGGATCCGGTGGCGTTGCCCGGCGGCGGAGCCGGCACGCGGTCGGGGCCCTTCTCGCCGAGCTGGCCGGGCTACGACCGCGAGCCGCGCACCGCGCTGCGCGCCGAGCTGGACGTGGCCGGGCGCCGACTGGCGGTGACGGTCACCCACCTGTCGTACCTGCCGTGGCGCGGCGCCCGCCAGCTGCGGGTGGCCGCCGCGGCGGCCCACGACGACCCGGCGGTGCTCGTGGGCGACCTCAACTTGCCGGTGAGCGCGGTGCGCGCGCTCACCCGCGGGTGGCGCCACGCCGGTGGCGACCCCACCCATCCGGCCTGGCGACCCCGAACCCAGCCCGACCAGCTGCTGCTGCGCGGGGCGCCGACCGTCGAGGCCGCCCGCGCCGGACCTCGAAGCCTCAGCGACCACCTGCCGTTGATCGTCGACCTGCGGCTGCCCTGAGCCCGCCCACGGCGCGGCGGCGCGCACCAGTGCGGGGTGCGCCGTATCGGGCGCGTGCGGCGATAGGCTGCCGCCGTCGTGCCATCCGTGCTGCCCGGCGCCGAGCCCTACACCGCCGCTGGCGGCGACGTCGGCGTGTTGGTGGTGCACGGGTTCACCGGCAATCCCTCCAGCATGCGGCCGCTGGCCGAGCGTCTGGCCGAGGCCGGCTTCGCGGTGCAGCTTCCCCGGCTGCCCGGCCACGGGACGTCGTGGCGCCAGCTGCAGCGCACCCGCTGGCCCGACTGGGTGCGCGAGGCGCGGGCGGCGCTGACGATCCTGCGCGCCCACACCGAGCGCCAGCTCGTCGTGGGCTTGTCGATGGGCGCCACCATCGCGCTGCACCTGCTGGAGACCCAGACCACCCTGGCCGGGGGCGTGCTGATCAACCCGGCGGTCGACCCGGCCGACCCGCGGTTGAGGGCGCTGCCGGCGGTGAAGTGGCTGGTCCCGTCACTGCGCGGGCTGGGCAATGACATCGCCAAGCCCGGCGCCGACGAGCAGCCCTACGAGCGGGTGCCGTTGAAGGCGCTGGCGTCACTGGTCGAGCTGCAGCGCTCGGTGCGCGAGCATCTCGACGCGGTCCACCAGCCGCTGCTGGTGCTCACCTCCGCCCAGGACCACGTGGTGGATCCGGCCGAGAGCCGCCTGGTGGTCGAGCGCGTGGCCAGCACCGACGTGACCCACGTCACGCTCGAGCGCAGCTACCACGTGGCCACCCTCGACTACGACGCCGACGAGATCGCCGAGCGCACGATTCGGTTCGCCCGCCGGGTGACGGGGTCGGGCGGCGACGTGTGACCTGGCCACGGCCGGCTGCGGCCGTGGGTGCAGGGCGGCATCCTTTTGCCCCAGATGCTGCAGTTCGAGCTCTTCGCGAGCGTCCCCTGCCCGCCCGAGCAGTTGTGGGAGCTGGTCGGCGACCCCGACCGCCTGCCGGAGTGGACGGACGCCGAGGAGCTCACCTTGCGGCCCGAGCCGCCGCTCGCCGTGGGCTCGCGGTTCACCACGGTCGACGGCCCCCACCGTCTCGCCTGGGTGGTGATCACCTGCGAGGACCACCTCTGGGAGGCCAAGACCGACGACTCCGCCTGCGGCCGCCTGGGCATCGGCGTGCGGGTGGCGCCGGACCCGCACGGCTCGCGCTTGGTGCTGGCCGGGGTGCTGGAACCGGCCGGCTCGATGCTGCGCGCTCGCCTGGTGGACGTGCCGCGGCTGCGCACGCGGCTGGACCGGTGGTCGGCGGCGGCCGCCCGGTGGGCCACGGCCTGACCGGTCCCCCGGCTCATCCCGGCCTCGGGGGCCGGGGATCGTCTGCGCGCTCGGCGCGTCGACCCCGGCGGGCCGTTGCCAGCCACACGCCCGCCAGCACCAGCGGCGCGGCCCACCAGAACCCGGAAGGGGGCAGCTCGGCCAGCAGCACAGCGGCCAGCAGCGTGGCCCCCACCGGCTCGGCGAGCACCACGATCGCCACGGTCGTGGCCGTCACCTGCGACAGGGCGGCATTGAACACGGTGTGGCCCAACAACTGGGGGCCGGCCACCAGCCCGCCGATGGCCGCCCACGTCGCCGCGTCATAGCCGCCCAGCGGGATCCCGGCGGCCAGGCAGACCACCAACAGGACAGCCGCGGCCACCGCGTACACCGTCGTGGCGTAGCGACCCACCGGCAGCCGCTGGCGTACCGTGCGACCGATCAGCAGATAGCCGGCCATCGCGATCGCTCCGCCGAAGGCCAGCGAGTCCCCCAGCAGCGGCGCAGGGGCGGTGCCGCCACCCGCGGAGCCGGCCAGGGCCACTCCCACCGCTCCGGCCAGCGCCACGACCATCCCGATCCATGTGCGCCGGCTCGGGGCCTCCCGCAGCAGCCACGCCGCCCCCGCCCCGACGAACAACGGGGACATCGTCACCAGCACCGTCGACGACGCGACCGTGGTGAAGTCCAGCGACGCCTGCCACACCGCGAAGTGCGCGGCCAGCAACGCCCCCGCCCCCACCAGCGCCCGCCCATGCCGCGCCGCCAGCGGCACGCGGCGTTGCCGCCACGCCACCGGCGCCAGCGCCACCGCGCCCAGCGCGCTGCGCCACCAGGCCAGCGCCAGCGGATCGGCGTCGGCCACGCGGATCAGGATCGCCGAGCTCGACACGGCCACCACCCCCACGGCAAGCGCCGCCGGCACCATCCATGACGGCCAGCGGCGCGCTGGGGCGGGCGGCGGGGAGGCGTCGGTGCTCACCGGCGGCGGATGCTACGCCTCCCGTGCCACGGTGCCGGGATCGGTGCGAGGATGCTCCGCGATGTCCGACGATTCCCAGGCACCCGCGGCGACGCCGCCTGCCCCGCGGGGGGCGAGCGAGGCCCTGCGCGAGCGCCGCGCCACCGTCGACGGGACCGCCCACCGGTGGCTGGCCCGCGACGACGACCGGCTGGGCGGCGCCGAGCCGAATCCCGCGCCGGTGGTGCTGGTGCACGGGCTGCCCACGGGGCCGTTGCTGTGGCGCCACGTGACGCGCTGGCTGCCCGGCCGCCCCGTGCTGGCTTGGGAGATGACCGGCTATGCCGGCTCGATCGCCGCCGGGCGGGGCCGCGATCTGTCGCTGTCGGCGCAGGCGGCGCGGCTCGGGCGGTGGCTCGACCATCTCGGGCTCGACCGGGTCACGCTGGTCGGCCACGACCTGGGGGGCGGCGTGGCCCAGATCCTCGCCGCGGCCAAGCCTCACCGTGTCGGCGCGCTCGTGCTAACCGAGGCCGTGGCCTTCGACGACTGGCCGGTGGCCCCGGTCAGAGCCGCCCGCGCCCTGGGCCCGGTGACCCAGCGCCTTCCCGACCGGGCGGTCGCCGCTGGGCTGACCGCGGCGATGCGGGCCGGCTACGCGAACCCGGCGGTCGCGCGCACCTCGACCGCGCTGCATGTGGCGCCCTACCTCGAGGGCGGCGCAGCGGAGGCGCTGCACGCCCAGCTCCGCGCGCTCGACTCCGCCGACACCGCCGCGGTCGCCGGCGAGCTGGCCGGCTTGTCCTGTCCGGCTGCGGTGGTGTGGGGTGCCCGCGATCCCTTCCTGCGGCTGCCCCTGGGACGGCGGCTGGCCCGTGCGCTCGGCGCGCCGCTGCTGCGGGTGCCCGCCGGGCGTCACTTCGTGCCCGAGGACCAGCCCCAGGCGGTGGCTGCCGCCATCGACCGGGTCGCACCCGTCTGAGGCGCCTGCCGAGCCCCCTGCCTCCAGCCCCTTGCGCCGGCGGCGTTCCTCCGACACGCGCTCCCGGCGGCCAGAGTCACTGTCGGAACAACGCGGCCTGGGGTTCGGTGGACTCGTCGCTGTCGGCGTCGCCGCGCACCGAGCCCACGACCTCGGCCAGCACCCCTTCGGCCCGATCGCCGTCGAGGGCGGAGACGACCAGCACGCTGCCGGTGTCGGGCAGCCACAGCAGGACGGTGCCATCGCGGTTCTCGGCGCGGACGATCTGCTCGTCGGCGACTTCGGCGTCGTCCACGCGGTCGAACAACGTGCCGAGCCCGTTCAACGCGTTGCGGCGCAGGCCCTCGGCCGCGTCCTCGTCGGCGACGCGCAGCAGGCTGATGAGCGCCACCGGCTCGTCGTCCCGGCGCAGCTGGCGGTGACGGGTGACGTCGTACTCCCCGTCGACCGGGCGCAAGTGCTCCTCCAACCCGCTGACCAGCGTGTCGTCGGCCTCCGCCCAGTCCAGCCCGTCGATCGAGGGGAAGTACGCCTCCACGGGCCGCGGCTCGTCCTCGGGAGCCGGCAGGGAGGCCACCGTGCGCTCAGTGGGTTCCTCGCCGGCCGGTTCGGCGGCCGGGTCGCGACCGGTCGCCAGTAGCCCGACGGCCGAGCCGGCGCCGACCGCCAACAGCACGGCCACCAGGACGCCGGTCGCCACGGCGCGGCGATCGGAGAGGTCGGCGCTCATGGGGGCGGTCCCGTCAGCTCTTCACGAACACTGGGAACGGCAGCGGCCGCTTGGCCTGCTGGCGACGCTCGTCGCAGTAGGCGGCGAGCTCGTCGTAGACCGCGTCGCCCACCATCTTGCGCAGCTCCGTCTCGCTGTTGCGATACACCGGCTCGGGCGCCGTGTAGGCCTCCGGCTCCTCGGTGCACCACCACGCGAACTCGGCGCCGCCGGGCCCCCAGGCGCCCCGGTCGTAGCTGGTGATCGTGGTGATCCACAGCGGCTCGCCGTCGTCGGCCACCTGCTCGTCGACCTCCCGCCGCAGCGGCACGATCCAGCAGACCTCCGGTTTCTTGTCGCTGTGGTGGAACCCGTTGCCTTCCGCGTAGTGATGCAGCGCGCAGCCGGGGCCGGTGGAGAAGTCGCCGCGGTTGAGAAAGATGCAGGCGCCGTCGCGCACCCGCGTGCGGGTGTCACCGTCCGCCTCTTGCGCGCTGACCCCGTCGCGCTTGGCCTCGTGATAGCGCTGCATCCATCCGGGCCCGAGCTCGTCGACCAGGCCCTCCACCCAGCGCTGCTCGTCGCTGTCCATGTAGTGGGCCCCCACCCGGCAGCAGCCCCGCTCGGGATCCCACCCTTCGGCGGTGCCCGGACAGCCGCGGCCGTAGATGCACTGATACGAGCTCAGCATGAAGCTGATGTCGAACAGGAAGCGCTGGTGATCGTCGGAGGGGTCGATTATCGAGACCCAGTCGCGTTCGAGCATGAACCCAGGGTATGACCACACCGATCTTGTGCGCGATACTGCCCGAATATGGATCCCTATAACGATCGCGAGCCACAGGACGTCAACATCCTGTGGGGGCGCGTGGCCGCGCTGGGCGGTGCGCTGCTGCTGGCCTTTCTGTTCGGCACCTGGGTTTCCGACGGCAGTCCCACCGAGGACGAGATCCAGGCCAGCGAGACGTATCAGGAGCTCCTCGAGGAGCGCAACCAACTGGCTGACGACAACAGCGAGCTGGAGGACCAGCTCGATCAGCTCTCCCGGGGTGAGCCGCCCGAGAACCCGCCCACCGCCGACAACGACAGCGACGACGGGGACGGGGACGGCGACAGCGACAGCGACGACGGGAGCGACGAGCAAAGCCAGGTCTACGTCGTGCGCCAAGGCGACACCTTGTCCGGCGTCGCGCAGCGGTTCTACGGCAGCAGCGGCAGGGAGGCCCGCGAGCGGATCGCGGAGGCAAACGACATCGAGCCGGACGCCACGCTGACCGTGGGTCAGGAGCTGACGATCCCGCCCGCGGACGGCTGAGGACGGCATGGGCACCGACCCGAGGCCCTCAGCCGCCGTCCCGCCGCCGGCGCTGCCCACCCGCGAGGTGCGGGTGCCCGCCCGGGCGTTGTCGCGAGGGCGGGGCGACGCGCTCGTGCATGCCGCGCACTGGACGCACCCGTCCGACGACGCCACCGTGGTGCTGGTGCACGGGCTGGGCGGCAGCCACGTCAACTGGTCGCGGCTGGCGCCTCGCGTGCACGCGGGCGGCTGGACCGTGTGGGCACCCGATCTGGCGGGGTTCGGGCTCACCCGCCTGGACGGCCGGTCGGCGGCGCTGGCCGACCAGCTGGACCTGCTGGCCGGGTTCGTGGCCACCGTCGCCGAGCCGCCGGTGCGATTGGTGGGCAACTCGATGGGCGGCCTGTTGGCGCTGCTGCTGGCCGTCGAGCGCCCCGAGCTGGTGTCGAGCCTGGTGTTGACCGCTCCGGCGCTGCCGCCGGTCGGCCGGCCCGATCCGAAGGTGGCCTCGCGCTTCCTGCTCGGTGCAGCCCCGGGAATCGCGGGGTGGTGGTATCGGCGGACAGCCCGGCGCCAGTCCCCCGCGGCCCAGACCGCCGAGCTGGTGCAGCTGTGCGTGCCCCACCTCGACACGGTGGACCGCGACACGCTGGAGGCCCATGCGGCCATCGTGGCCCACCGGCGGCTGTTGGGCAGCGTGGAGGCGGCGATGCCGACCGCCACCCGCAGCCTGTTGCGACGGCTCGGTCCCGGCCGCGGGGCCCTGTGGTCGGCGGTCAACGCCGTCGCGGTGCCAACCCTGGTGGTCGGCGGCGAAGAGGACCGGCTCGTGCCGCCGGCTGCCTTGGACCAGCTCGCCACGCGGCGTCCCGATTGGTCGCGCGTCCGCCTCGCCGGCGTCGGCCACGTCCCCATGCTCGAGGTGCCCGACCAGCTCGCCGAGCTCGTCAGCGCCCGCCCGGAGGCGACACCGCGTTGGCCCACCGGCTCAGAGACCCAGCCCGCGGCCGGCTGAGCGCCGTCCGCAAAGCCATCGACGGCGGTGGGCGCACGCCGCTATCCTGCAACCTCGATCTGCCCGCCGAGCCTTGCGGACTCCGGCGTCGAGCCGGCCCGCGAGCGCCGTCCCTACCCCCGGTCGTGACCGGGGCCGCCCGGAGGCCGTGAGATGAGCGATGCCCCCGATCAGCCGCACCCACTGCGACCGGAGGGGGATGGCTCCTCCGACACGTCCAAGCCCGAAGGGACCGACACCGAGGCGCAGGCACCGCCGACCACCGAGCCGCCCCCTCCGGAGGGCAACGCCGACGCCGACCAGGACGGCGCGGACGGCGCGGACGGCGACGCCGCCACCACGGACGTCCACGCCGACGAGGCCACCGAAGCCGAGGCCGACGAGGCCACCGCGGACGCCGACACCGAGGCGGCCACCGGAGACGGCGACGCCGAGGAGGCCACCGGAGACGGCGACGCCGAGGAGGCCACCGGAGACGGCGACGCCGAGGAG
>CAYQMQ010000085.1:0-8388 GCA_964418395.1 uncultured Actinomycetota bacterium | reverse complement strand
CGGTGCGGGTGACCACGCCGAAGTCCCGGCCGCTGCTCTGGTAGGCGTCGAGGTACCGGCCGGAGCTCAGCTGCTGCAGCGTGTAGGTGGCCAGCTCGCCGGCCACCGGCAGCGCCACCCACCGCTGGGTGTCGTTGCCCTGGTCGCCGCGGGTGACGACGTCGAAGTCCTGGCCGTCGCTTTGGTAGGCGTCCAGGAACCGCTGCGAGCTGGCCTGCTGGATGACGTAGACGGTGCCCACGGGCGTGAACCGCCACCGCTGCGTGTCGTTGTGCTGGGCGGTGCGGGTGACCACCGCGAAGTCGCGGCCGTCGTGCTCGTGGGCGTCGACGAACCGGTCCGAGCTCTTCTGGCGCACGGTGTGGATGCCGGGTGAGACCGGCAGCGGCGCGTGGTCGAGCGCGCGGACGGTGGGCGACTCCTCGCGGATCCGGCTGATGCGCACGCCGAAGTTCGACCCGGAGCCGTCGGTGTTGCAGCCGCCGTTGGTGTGCACCCCGACGATCTCGCCCGACGGCGCGTGCCACACCGCCGAGCCGGAGTTGCCACCGAGCGTGTCAGCATGTCGTCGACGTCGGGGTCGTGGGCGGCGATGGCACCGATCCCGAAGCGGGCACCGGGGTTGCCGGCCAGCCGCACGATCGCGACGTCCAGCCCGCCGCGGCGGTACTCGACCAGGTCGACGATGTCGAACTCGACCTCGTCGCGCAGGTCGCCGTCGGGGTCGGCCTGGTAGTTGAAGTTGACGTGCATCCGGGTCGCGATCTCCTCCGGCGGGATCGGGTTGGACGTGCCGTCGATGCGCGGCAACTGCCACCCGTTCGGGTTGGAGTCGAAGCAGTGCCCGCCGTCAGGAACAGGTTGTGGCTGATCAGCGTGCCGGTGCACCAGCGCACCCCGCTGACGTTGCCGGGGTTGGTGTAGGCGGCGGCGAGGTCGTCGTCCCGCCGGGGCGGATACAGCACGGCGGCGTCGTCGGCGAAGGTGTCGGTCATGGTTTCTCCCACGACCTTCCCCTGATACATCGCGTTTGTCCGGGGGCCGTCAACACCGCCATGTCATCACCGACGACGTCCCGGGCGTTGAGGACGCCGAACCGGTGTGACCCCTGCGGTCCCTAGCCGCCGGCGGCGGCGTGCAGCGCCCGGGCGGTGAGCACGCGGGCGAGGTGGGCGCGGAACTCGCTGGAGGCGCTGACGTCCGCGGGCGGGTCGGTGCCCTCGGCCGCCGCGCCGGCGGCCCCGTCGATCGCGTCCAGCCGCGTGCCGGCCAGCGCCTGCTCGACCGCGGTCGCGCGCAACGGCATGGCCCCCATCGAGGTGAGGCCGACGCGCGCCTCGCTGATCGAGCCGTTCGAGCGCCCCACCACCGCGGCGACGCCGACGATCGCCCAGTCGGTGGCGCGCCGGCGGAACTTCTCGTAGTGCCAGCCGCGCCCGTCGAGGGCGGGCACGCGGATCTCGACCAGCAGCTCGTCGTCGCCGACGGCCGTCTCGAACAAGCCGGTGAAGAAGTCCTGGGCCGACACGGTGCGCTGGCCCGACGTGCCGGCGATCACCAGCTCGGCGTCCAGCGCGCGCAACACCGTGGGCATGTCGGCGGCCGGGTCGGCGTGGACCACCGAGCCGCCGATCGTGCCGCGGTGGCGCACCTGCGGGTCGCCCACCGTCGAGGCGACGTGGGCCACCAGCCCGCACCGCTCGCGCAGGGTGGGGTCGCGCTCGACGTCGCGGTGGCGCGTCATCGCCCCGATGGCGATCTGGTCGCCGTCGGCGCGCACGTAGCTGAGCTCGTGCACGCCGCCGAGGTCGACCAACAGCGAGGGGGCGGCGAGGCGCAGCTTCATCATCGGCAACAGCGAGTGGCCGCCGGCCAGCGCCTTGGCGTCCGGGCCGCCGTCGCGCAACAGCCCGAGCGCCTGATCGACCGAGTCGGCCCGGGCGTAGTCGAACTCTGCGGGGATCACGGCAAGCTCCTTTGGCCGGCGCTACTTGAACTGCGTTTGTCCGGCGGCCCGGATGGCGCGCCACACGCGTTCGGGCGAGGCGGGCATGTCGAGCGTGGTCACGCCGAGGTGGGACAGGGCGTCGATCACGGCGTTCATGAACGCCGCCGGCGAGGCGATGGTGCCGGCCTCGCCGACGCCTTTGACCCCCAGCGGGTTGGTCGGGCTCGGCGTGACGGTGCGATCCAGCCGGACCGACGGCAGCTCGGGCGCGGCCGGGATCGAGTAGGTGGCCATGTTGCCGGTCAGCAGGTTGCCGACGTCGTCGTAGACCGCCTCCTCGTACCACGCCTGGGCCAGCCCCTGGGCGATGCCGCCGTGCAGCTGGCCGTCGACGATCTGCGGGTTGATGATCGTGCCGCAGTCGTCCACCGCGACGTAGTCGCGCACGTCGACGTCGCCGGTCTCGCGGTCGACCTCGACGGTGCAGATGTGGGTGCCGAAGGGGAACGTGAAGTTGGCCGGGTCATAGGAGTAGGACTCCTCCAGCACCGGCTCCTCGCCCTCGGGCATGTCGTGGGCGGTCCAGGCGGCCAGCGCCACGTCGCCGATGCCCATCGACTTGTCCGGCGCGCCGGCCACCGAGAACGTGCCGCCGTCGAACTGCAGGTCGTCGGGGTCCACCTCGAGCAGGTGGGCGGCGATGCGCCGGGCTTTGTCACGCACCTGCTCGGCGGCCAGGTGCACCGCCACCCCGCCGACGGCGAGGCTGCGCGAGCCGTAGGTGTCCATGCCGAACGGGGCGATGGCGGTGTCGCCGTGCAGCACCGTCACGTCGTCCGGGGTGACGCCGAGGTCGTCGGCCACGATCTGCGACCACGACGTCTCGTGACCCTGGCCGTGGGGGCTGGTGCCGGTGACGGCCTCGACCTTGCCGGTGGGCAGCATCCGCACCGTGGCCCGGTCCCACAGGCCGGCTTGCAGCTTGAGCGCGCCCACCACCTGCGACGGCGCCAGGCCACAGATCTCGCAGTAGGTGGACACCCCGATGCCGAGCAGCTTGGTGTCGCCGGCCTCGCGCCGGCGGCGCTGTTCGTCGCGCACGCCGTCGTAGTCGGCCATGGCCAGCGCCCGGTCCACCGCCGGGCCGTAGTTGGTCGAGTCGTACTGGATGCCGGCCGGGGTGGTGACCAGCTCGCCGTCGGGCAGGAAGTTCTTGCGGCGCAGCGCCACCGGGTCCTGGCCCAGCTCGCCGGCCAGCCGGTCCATGGCGCGCTCGATGGCGTAGGTGGCCTCGGGACGGCCGGCGCCGCGGTAGGCATCGGTGGGCGTGGTGGTGGTGAACACGCCGGTGCAGTTGAACCGGTAGTACTCGGCGCTGTAGATGCCGCAGTAGTTGAACGCGCCGAGGATCGGGATGCCGGGGGTGAGCAGCTGGAGGTAGGCCCCCATGTTGGCCAGCGCCTCCACGTCGATGCCCACCAGCGTGCCGTCCTCGCGGGCGGCCAGGGTGATCTCGGTGACGTGGTCGCGTCCGTGGATCGTGGCCTGGTAGTTCTCGCTGCGCGCCTCGGTCCACTTGATCGGCCGGCCGAGCTTGGCGGCCAGCACCAGCGCGAGGGCCTCCTCGGCGTAGACGTTGAGCTTGGAGCCGAACCCGCCGCCGACGTCCGGGGCGATGATCCGCAGCTTGGACTCGCCGATGCCGGTGCTCATCGACAGCGTGGTCTTGGCGATGTGGGGGATCTGGGTGGACGACCACAGCGTCACCTCGCCGGTGCCGGGCGTGGCCTGGGCCACCACGCCGCGCGGCTCGATGGCGTTGGGGATGAGCCGGTTGTTGCGGATCCGCTCGGTGACTTTGACGGGGGCGGCGTCGAAGGCGGACCGGTCGCCGTTGGCCAGCTCCCACTGGTAGCAGCGGTTGGTGCCCGCGTCGTCGTGGACGACCGGGGCGCCGTCCGCCAGCGCCGCCTCGACGCTGACCACCGCGTCCAGCGGCTCGTAGTCGACATCGACGAGGTCGGCGGCGTCGGCGGCCTGCGCTCGGCTCTCGGCCAGCACCACGGCGACCGCGTCGCCCTGGTAGCGGACCTTGTCCCGGGCCAGCGGCCAGTGCGGCGGGTTGACGATGTCGTCGGTCACCGGCCAGGCCATCGGCAGCGGGCCGGCGAAGCCGTCGGCGAGGTCGGCCATGGTGTAGACCGCGGCCACGCCGTGGGCCTTGGCGGCCGCGCTCGTGTCGATCCGCCCGATGCGGGCGTGGGCCACCGGCGAGCGCACCAGGTGCATCACCAGCTGGCCGGGCACCTGCATGTTGTCGACGTAGGTGCCGCGCCCGGTCAGCAGCGACGCATCCTCCCGGCGTTTCACCTCGCCGCCGACGTAGGCGGTGCCACGGTCGGTCACGCTACTCATCGCAACGCTCCTTTCGGTGTCACGCCGGGGTCACTTCGGGGTCACGCCGGCTGCTCGCGCAGCTGGCCAGCCGCCTGGCGGACCGCCGCGACGATGTTCTGATACCCGGTGCAGCGACAGAGGTTGCCCTCCAACGCCAAGCGGATGTCCTCCTCGCTCGGGTCGGGGTTCTCGGCCAGATAGCTGACCGCCGCCATCATCATCCCGGGCGTGCAAAAGCCGCACTGCAGCCCGTGACAGTCGTGGAACGCCTGCTGGATCGGGTGCCACTGCCCGTCCCGGGCGAGCCCCTCGACCGTGGTCACCTCACGGCCGTCGGCCTGCACCGCCAAGACCGTGCACGACTTCACCGACTCGCCGTCCAACAGCACCGTGCAGGCTCCACAGGACGTGGTGTCGCACCCGATGTTGGTGCCCGTCAGCCGCAGCTGCTCGCGCAGCAGCTGTCCCAGCAGCGTCCGCGGTTCCACCTCTGCTTCACGCGACTCGCCGTTGACCGTGACCCGCACCCGCGTGGTCGCCATCGCCCACCCCACCTGTCGACGTGTTTGGCCAGCAGGTGCAACCTAGGACGAGCAGCACGCCCGCGTCTACCCCCGTTGTCAGATCGCCGTGCCGCGCCTCAGCTCCCGGCGTCCCGGGCTTGATCGGGCAGCGGGCGCGAGAGGCCGTCGACGACCTCGGCCTGGGGCAGGGCGGCCAACGCCGACGGCGCCACCACGAGCTTCAGCGCGCGGCTGCCCCCGCCGACGACCACCTCGGGCTGGTCCATGAGGACGGCGTCGACGAGCACCGGGATGTGAGCCGGCAGCCCGAACGGGGTGACGCCGTGGGGCGTCATCCCGGTCAGCGCCTCGACGTCGTCCGGTGCGGCGAAGGAGGCCTTGCGCACCCCCAGCCATCGGCGCACGGTCCGGTTGACGTCGGCTTGGCGTGTGGCATCCACCAGGCAGGCGGCGTGGCGGGGCGGGCCCGAGCGCCCGGCCACCAGCAGGCAGTTCGCCGACCGTTCCAGCGGCCAGCCGTACTCGCGCGAGAAGTCCGCCGTGGCCGCATGGGCCGGATCGATCCGCAGCGGCCGGTAGTCGAGCCCGAGCTCGTCGAGCCGGGCCAGCACCCGCCGCTCGATCTCGTCGGCCTCGTCGGTCACTGCTCGGACTCGGCGATCCGGTGGCCCTCGTCGGTCAGCTGGAGGCTCGCGGTGACCAGGCCGCGCTCGAACAGCATGTTCAACACCCGGCGGGTGGGGCCGAAGGTCGAGCCGACCAGCTCGGCGACGATGTGGGTGGTCGGGGGCAGATCGCGATCGTGGACGCTCTTCAGCGCGCGCAGCACGCGCAGCTCGTCGCGGGCCAACTCGGCCGTTGTCACCGGTCGCCTCCTGTGTGGTTGCCGTCTCGCTTGTGGGGTGCCGCCTCGCCGTGTGCCCCCGGCAGGATTCGAACCTGCGGCACCCGGTTTAGGAAACCGGTGCTCTATCCCCTGAGCTACGGGGGCGTGATCGCGGTCGTAGGCCGCTGACCTGCGAAAACGCGCGCGGGCGAGCCTAGCGTTCTCAGGGAGCGTCTGCTCTGGACGGGCCGCCTTCCACCCGGCACGGCGCCGCAGCGGCGGAGCTTCACGTCAACGGTCAGGAAGCGGTGAAGGTCGCACGCACGGCGGTGCCCTGGTCGTCGTGGGCAACGTTGACGAGGTCGGCGAGTTGGCGCGCCATGGCCAGTCCAAAGCCCCCGGATTGCTGCGGGTCCGGCCGGAGGTAGCCGGCCAGGGGGGGTGGGCGGTTGCCGGCCGGGTCGCGCAGCTCGCAGACGAGCTGTCCGTTGCCGGACCAGGCCAGCAGCTCTCCCTGGCCGGCGGAGTGCTGCAGCAGGTTGGTGGCCAACTCGTTGGCCACCAGCACCGCATCGTCGGCGCGGTCGGCCAGCCCCGCGGTGTGCACGGCGACATCGCGCACGAAGTCGCGCAGTTCGCCGAGGTTCCCGTCGACCGCCATCGCCGCCGCGTGCACGGGCGGGGCGGGCAGGTCCGTATCGCGTTCGAGGTGGTCGATGAACCGTTCCGGTGCGGGATCGCCCAGGTTGGTCTGCCGGCCGTTGCCATCGTCCACGCTCTGATGGGTGTGGCTGGCGGCCTCCTGCAGGTCGGTGGGAGCCCGGCGTTGGTCATAGCAGCAGGCGACGTGGAGCGGCGCGTCGGCGAAGGTGACGTTGATGGCGGCCTCGAGGCGTTGCCATTCGGCGACTTCTGGGCGGCTGCGGTCGGCCCACACCGCCTCGGCCAGCACCCGGGCTCGCCTCCCGAGCCGGGCGAGGTCCTCGTCGATGAAGCGTTGGTAGGCAGCGAAGGTGGCGCCGGGCCGGGCGAACCATTCGCCGGGGTCAAGGAACGTCACATGGCGGGCATCGGCGCCCAGCGCCTGATGCAGCAGCTCGTTGTGGTCGGTGACGACACAGACCAGTTCGCCGGCGGCGATGCCGTCGCGCAAAAACGGCATGGCGGCGGCGCAGAGCCGTTCCTCGTCGGCGTACAGGAACGCTTCGTGTATGAACGCGGAGTCTGTCATGGCGACCACTGCAGATGCTCGGGAGGGTCCAACAGGGTCAGGCACCACTGCAAGGTCGGGCTGGGTGAGCGCAGCCTCAGGCAGGCGCCGCGGGCGGCGAGCTGGTCGGCGGTGGCCACAAGTCCGCGTAGTCCCTGGACGTCGATGAAGTCCAAGCCGCTCAGGTCGAGGGTGAGGTGGCTCTCGGTGGTGGCCGTGAGGGCCTGCAAGATCCCCTGCCACGCCTGCACGCAGGTGAGGTCGATTTCACCGGTGACCGCAAGCGCGCCGTCTGGTGCCGTCACCACCGAGAACGGCACGGGCGCCTCGTGGGCGCACGCGGGATGCACGGCGCACACCTGCTGGGTGACCTCGGAGGGCGCGGCTCGCGTGTCGTAGCCACACAGCGCCACCAGCGGCACCTGCGCGATGAGCCGGTCGGCGCGCAGCTCGTAGTCGATCAACTCGCCCGGGGTGAGCCACTCGCTGACGGCCCAACCCAGATCGGCCATGGCCCGCAGGGCGGTGTAGCCGTCCGCCACCGCCTGTTGCGCCGCGCGCCGATAGCCCTCCGCCACCGCGATGCCATCGAACGACCCCATGGCGCCCAGGGCGGCGCGGGCATCGCCGAGCACCAGCTGCCCGGACGCCATCAGCGTCTCGACGGGCAGGCCCCGGTCAGCCACAGCGGCCCGCAACCACTCGACGGAGACATCGCCGGACAGCGACAGGATGCGCTCCCCCTGCGCCATCCCGGTGGCCACTGCGCCGGCCAGCGTCTCCGCGTAGTCCTCATCCGAGTCGAACTGCCAGCAGACATGGTCCCCAGGGGCCAGCCGGCCAACCGCGCAGCGATGCTCTTCCCGCACAACTCACCATCCCTTCGGCCACCCGACCCCGGCCCCCGCCGCAAGCCCCGCCGATCTGACCGAACTCAAGGAGTGACTTCTTTTAGTCTACCGCGCCACACCCACGTGAAACCGCCCGGCGCATCGAGGAAGGATCGGCGCTCGGGTGGGCCAGCGGGACGTCGTGGTGGAAGAGGGCAGTTTCCTGTTTAAGCCGCGCGGCGTTGCCCATGCCATGTGGAACCTCCACACCGGCGCCTCGTTGCTCCACGAAATCATT
Source organism: uncultured Actinomycetota bacterium (assembly GCA_964418395.1). Classification (GTDB taxonomy): domain Bacteria; phylum Actinomycetota; class Nitriliruptoria; order Euzebyales; family Egibacteraceae; genus QS-5-72-10. The sequence continues at coordinate 355 of CAYQMQ010000085.1, read as the reverse complement.
ACTCCCGCCGGCTTCGAAGGACTCTTCGAGGAGATGGGTAGGTTGCACCTCGATGAACCCGACGCATCCGCCGAGCGGCGCCACGAGATCGCGGTTCGCTACGGACTGCACATCAACGAGGAACTCATACCTGAGTTGATGGAAAAGCACTCCTTGCGGGCCTGACCTGAGGCCATGGACGTGGCGGTTACGATGGCCTGAGAGTTCGGGAAGGAGCAGCGGCGATGTATCGGGGGTATCTCACCCGGACGGACGCCGACGCGGAACATCTGCTCGCGGTTCGGGCCGAGCAGCGACAGCGCAGGCAGCAGCGCGCGAACAAGCGGCGTCGGTCGCGCTGGGGGTGGCTGACCGA
>CAYQMQ010000084.1:0-8395 GCA_964418395.1 uncultured Actinomycetota bacterium | reverse complement strand
ATCGCCCGCTCGACGGAGGCCACCGTCGCCTGCAGCCAGTCCGCATACGGCGCGGGCGGGGCGTCGTGCTCGTGGGGTGGCTCGCTCATCGGGAGGGGAGGCTACACGCCGGCTGCGGCGGTCAGCTGGCCGGTCAGCACCGTGGTCGCCCGACCGCCGAGATGGACCCGGTCGCCGGCCGCGCGCACGCGCAGCCGGCCCCCGCGCGCCGAGCGCTGCTCCCCGACCAGCTCGTCGCGCCCGAGCCGCTCGGCCCACAGCGGCGCCAGGGTGCAGTGGGCGCTGCCGGTGACGGGATCCTCGTCGATGCCCACCGCCGGGGCGAAGAACCGGGAGACGAAGTCGGCCTCGCCGTCACCCGGTGCGGTCACGATCACGCCGCGCCGTCCGAGCGTGGCCAGCGCGGCGAAATCCGGCGAGACCTCGGCGACGGCGTCGGCGTCGGGTAGCTCCACCAGCCAATCGCCCTCCCCGGACCGGCCGTGCACCGTGGCGGTGGCCGCGAGCACCCCGCCGGTGGCCGACCCCTCGAGCGGGGCCAGCGCCGCCAGCAGCTCCGCTGGCGGCTCCGACGGCCTGACCGGCCGGGCGGGGAAGTCCAGCCACTCCAGGCCGTCGGCGGGCGTGGCGGTCAACGTGCCGCTGGCGGTGGCAAACGCCACGGGCTCGGCGGGGTCGGCGCTGCCGCGCTCGCGCAGGTGGTGGGCGGCGGCGAGGGTGGCGTGGCCGCACAGGTCCACCTCGTGGGTGGGCGTGAACCATCGCAGCGCCCACCGGGCCGACGCTGCCGCGGTGGCGGCGGACTCGGGCCAGCAGAACGCGGTCTCGCTGTGGCGCAGCTCCGCAGCGACGTGCTGCATCCAGGCCGGATCGGCGGCGGCGTCCAGCACGCACACGCCGGCCGGGTTGCCGCTGAACGGGCGGTGGGTGAAGGCGTCCACCACGGCGAGCGGCACGGCAGCCACGTTGCCTCCTCGTCAGTCGGTGCTCGGCGGTCGGTGCTCGGCGGTCGTGCTTCACAACGCCTCGGCGCCTCGGCGGGGCGCGATCAGGGGCAGCGGCGGTGCCACCGATCCGGCGCCACGATACGACAGCCTGGGACCGCCCTTGCACCTCGAGCTGATGGAGGAACGATCGTGGCACCGACTCCCCGCCCCAACCCGGACGTCGGCAACCAGGCCGGTGAGCTGTGCCCTGCCTGCTGGTCGGCGGTGCTGCGCGCTGAGGGGGCCCACGGGCGCTGTGACGCCTGCGGGTGGGTGGGCAAGTGCTGCGAGTGAACCGGCGCTGCTCACCAGGCTCGGAGCCGATGCCGACCGGCTGGGGGGCGACGGTAAACCGTCAGATGAGACGGTTTGCTTCGGCTCGGCGGACTGCCGGCGCCGGTAAATCGTCGGATCAGACGGTTTGCTTCGACACCGCGGACCGATGGCCCTGGTGAACCGCCGAATGGGACGGTTCACTTCGGCAAGACAGACCGACGGCCCCGCCGCCACTCCGTCACCGAGGCCCATGCCGCGGGCAGAGACTCTCCATGCTCGCCAGCCACGTCACCGTCGCGGGGCCGGCTCGTTTCCCAGGGCAACGGCCGTGTTCGGCCAGGCCACGGTGCCCGCCAGCCAAGGAGTCTGCGGCGATGTCGACGTTGATCATCGAATACGCCTTCGGGCCCGAGACTGACGGATCGTCGACCACGCCAGTCCAACTGTTGCTCGATGACGAGCTGACCGCGGCGGTCAGCCAGACCGACCAACCCACCCTCGCCGGCACGTTCCAAACGCTCGACCTCATCGAGCTCATCCGGTACTGCGGCCAGCCGGGCGACCTCGTGGCCGTCGACGTGCCGCCCGACCACCTCAGCCGGTTCGCCCGCCGGCTCGACGCGTTGGTTTCGGCCGGCCAGCTGCAGTGACCCTCGGTGCGAGAGGCCATCTGCTCCACCGCACGAGCGACGTATCACAGAGCAGACGAGGATGCTCTCCTGTGGTGACAGCACCACTGTGATGGGAGGCCTGCAGATGAGCGGCACCCGAACGTTGCTCGACCGAACCAAACGCGCGATCACCACCACGCGCTGTCGAGCCTGCGGAGAACGATATCGCCGGCTGCAGGCGAAATGTCCGGCCTGCAGGACCAAGAAGGGGGGCTCGCGGCACGTGCCCCACGACTATGCGAGAACCATCGGCGGTCCGGGGATGGGCATCGGTGGGTTCGGCGGCGGCGCCGGCGGTGCCGGCGGAGCGGGAGGCGCCTGCGGCGGAGCCGGCGGTGGTGGAGGCGGCTGCGGCTGACCGCGCCCGAGGCGCTTCCAGCCAACGGCTCCTCTCCCCCTGCGCTCGTGGCGGTTGAGAGCCGGGCTCGTGGTCGCTTGGCCGATCGTGGCGACCCCGCGGTAAGGTCGCCGCTTCACACTGGGCGGCCCCGGCCCCGCCCGCCCGTCGCAGGAGGTGCTCATGGCCACGGGCCCAGTCGAAGCGATGCGCGAGATGCTGGATCACGAGCTCGCCGACTTGGTCTCGCACATCGACCGTGCCGCGTGGGAGTGCCTGTTCGGCGAGGAGACCGGCGAGGACGCGGCTCGGGGGCTGTGGCAGCAGTTCGTCGAGCTCTATCCGCAGGCGGCCGAACGGGCCGGGGCCGACGAGCGGGACAGCCTCACCAGCTTGCTCAACCTGTTGGAAGCCCTCGACGAAGCTGACCGGGTCGATTGGTTCGCACGCCTCGCCGCGCGCGACCACCCCACCGAGCAAGACGCCCTGCGGCCGCTGGCGCACGCGCGCCTGTCGGTGGAACGCCCCGAGCTTCCCGCCGTCGCCTGGCGGGCGGCCGTGTGGCGACACGGCCGACAGCGCCTGCTCGCCCTCGAGGGGGAGGCGACCTCGCAGGCGGAGGTGGGCGCCCGGCTGTGGCTGTCCGGGTTCCGGCAGCCGCGCCATCGCGAGCTGTTCGACGAGCTCGTCGGTCGCCTCACGCCGGACGAGGCGCCGCTGGCCGCGCTCGTCGCCGGTGGGCTCGCCGCCGACGCCACCACCGACCATCCCCTGACCGGTGACGACGCCGACGACGTCGTCGCCGCGGTCCGCAGCATGGGCGGCCGCGGCTGATCGCGGCGATGGCGCTGTCGTGATCGGGTTCGCTGGATCTGTCGCGAGGCGGCGGTCATCCTCAGCGGCGGCGGAAGAGGGCCCAGGGCCTGCTCGGCTGGGCGGGTGAGCGAGCCCACACCGGGGGATCGACGATGAGCAACCCGGCCGAGAACAGCCGCGATGTCCGAGGCGAGACCGTGGCGATACGGTGGGGGGCTCAACGACGGCGAACATCAGCCATGGGGTGGGCCAGCGCTGGCTACGGCCACCGACTCGAAGCATCGTCGGTCAGGGGGCCACAGTGCGGAACGAGCCTGACGAGGTTCCGTCGCGGGTGTTCGATCCGGATCGGTTGGCGGCCGTGGAAGCCACCGGCATGGTCGGCAGCCTCCCCGAGGGGACCTTCGACCGGCTTGCCTCCCTGGCCGCCGAGCTCCTCGACGCGCCGCTGGCCTTTGTCACGGCGGTCGACTCGGAACGCTCGTGGTACAAGAGCCTTGTCGGCGGCCCGGTGGACGCGCAGCGCTGGGGGCCGGTGGAGGAGTCGTTCTGCCAGTACGTGGTGGGCGCCGACACGGCGTGCTTCTTCAGCGACGCCCGCGACGACCCGGTCGCGCGCCACAACCCCGCCGTGTACCGGAGGGAGGTGATCGCCTGGGCGGGCTTTCCGGTGCGCACCGCCGGCGGTCACGTGCTGGGCACCCTCTGTGTGGTGGACACGAAACCCCGCGAGTGGACCGACCGAGACCGCCAGGTGCTGGAGACGCTGGCGGAAGCGGCCTCCGCGGAGGTGAGCCTGCGGGCCGCGCTCCGCGAAGAGCGAGCCCAGCGGGCACGGGCGGAGCAGGCCACCCAGCAGCTCGAGCGCGTCAACGCCGAGCTGGCCGAGACCGCCAGCCGGGCAGAGGCGCTGGCCACCACCCTGAGCGCGAACCTCCTGCCGCCGCGGCTGCAGTCGCTGGAGGGACTGGATGTGGGGGCGCGCTTCCGCTCAGCGCAGGCCCAGATGGTCACCGGCGACTTCTACGACCTGTTCACCGCCAGCCGCGGCAGGCCGGCGGCGGTCGTCGGCGACGTGGTCGGCAAGGGCCCCGCCGCCGCGACCTTCGCCTCCGAGGTCCGCTACAGCGTGCGGGCCGAGGCCACGCACAGCACCCGGCCGGCGAAGGTGCTCACGGCCGTCAACCGGCTGCTGCACGCCGAGTCCAACGCCGAGGAGCAGTTCGCCACCGCGGCGTACGCGTCGCTGCGCCGCGTCGCGCGGGGGTGGGCGGTGCGGCTCGCGCTGGCCGGCCACCCGCGACCGCTGGTGCGCCGCGCCGACGGGCGGGTCGAGGCGGTGGGCAAGCCGGGCCTCCCCCTGGGCATGTTCGACAGCGAGGACGTGTCCGAGACGCAGGTGGTGCTCGAGTCGGGTGACGCCTTGGTGTTGTACACCGACGGGATCGTCGAAGCCCGCTGCGACGGCGAGGAGTTCGGCGAACAGCGGCTGCGGGAGGTGCTCGCCGAGACCGCCGCCCCCACCGCCGGGACGCTGGTGCAGCAGATCGTCGACGCGGCCGTGGCCTTCGGTGGCGGCTCGGCGGACGACGACATGGCCGCGCTGGCGTTGGTGAGCGCGTGAGCGCGACGCCCGGGGGCGCCTGACGGGTGCCGGGCACACGTTTGGCTAGGTTGCCCGCTGCGGCATAGTCCCCAGCGATCACCGCGTGGAGAGGGCCATGCTGACCGCGTTCCTGGGCGTGCTGACCGCCGCCGCCTCGGCGGGAGCCGTGTTGAGCGTGGCCAGCGCCGCGGGCACACCGCGGGATCCCGCAACCACCCACTGGTCCGCGACGCTGCCGGTGCTGGGAGGCCAGCCGCCGCCCACCCACGCCTGGAGCCGGTTCCACGCCCGCTTCTACGCCATGGCCCTGGTCCTCATCGCCTTCGAGATGGAGATGATGTTCATGTACCCGTGGGCGGTGGTGTTCGTGGCCGAGGGCGCGGCCGCGATGGCCGAGATGGGGATCTTCCTGGCGCTGCTGGGGCTGGGGGTGCTCTACGCCTGGCGGGAAGGGGCGTTCCGGTGGCAGTGAGCCTCGCGGGCCGGCTCGCGGCGCGCGCCGCCGTGCCGGTGCACGCCATCGTCGGCGCCGGCGCCGACAGCGCGGTCGCGGGGCTGCGCGCCCACGACGCGCTGCGGCTGGTGGCCTCCCCGCGCCACGCCACCATCTTGTTGGTGAGCGGGCCGGTGACCGATGAGCTGATCGGCGTGGCCGGCCACGTCCACGACCAGCTGCCGCACCCGCGCGGGGTGGTGTGGTGGGGTGGGGCCGACGCCGGGGCGTTGGGAATCGACGGCGCGCTCACCGTCGAGGCGGGTGCGGCCCCGGGTGACGTCGCCGGGCTGGTCCGCCGCGTCCACCGCGAGCTGACGACCGGCGAGCGGACGTCCACCGCGTTCGCGGGCCCCGCCGACAACCCCGTGGCCTGGCAAGGCGAGGGCCCGCACGGGCAGGGTGGAGAGGGGATGATGGGCGGTCGACCCTACGGGCGGCCCATGGCCATGACCGGCGAGGACGTACGCGACGGGTTGAGCCTGGACCGCGTGGCCGTGTCCGCCGGCCCCGTCCTGCCGGGGCTGCCGCCCGGCCTGCGCCTGGACATGGAGCTGCAGGGCGACGTGATCCAGCAGGCCGACACCGCCAACCTGCTCGCCTCGCCCGAGCGGACCGGCTCGCGCGTGCCGGCCCCCGAAGACGTCTTCGACGCGGCCCGCACGCGCCCGATCCCGATCGCCGACCTCGAGACCGCCCGCGCCCGCCACCACCTCCTGCGGATGAGCCAGGGCCTGGCGTTGCACGGCCTGGACAGCGGCGCCCGCCGTGTGGCCCGCTTGGCGCGGCAGGCTCCCGCTCCCGACCGGGGGCAGCTGGCCCGGGTGCGGCGCTGGCTGCTGCGGGCGCCCGCGCTGTGGGGAGCGACCTCCGGGGTCGGGGCGTTGGACGCCGCCACCATCGCCCGCCTCGGACTGCGTGGCGTGGCCGCGCGCGCCGCCGGCGAGCCCGTCGACGCGCGCGACGGCGCCCCCGCCTATCGGGCGGCGGGCCTCGAGGTGATCACCCGCCGCCGCGGCGATGCCTTCGCCCGCTGGCTGCTGCGGCTGGACGAGACGAGCCAGGCGCTGCAGCTGGCCGCCGACGCCGGCTCCGCGACGGTCGGCCCCGGCGAAGGCGTGGAGGATCCGCGCGGCGACAGCGCCGCGCTGCTGGGCCACCTCGGCGAGTGGCTGGTGGGGATGGAGTGGGGCGATGCGATCGCTACCGTCGCCAGCCTCGGCCTCGATCTCGAGGTGGCCGCCAACCGTGTGGCCACACCGGCGGCGGAGGACGGGCCATGACCGACGTCACCGCCGTGCACCCGCTGCTGGCGCCGGTGCTGGTCGGCGCCGTGATGGTCGTGGGCGTGGCCGTCGTGGCGGTGGTCGACCGGGCGTTGGCCGCGCTCGTGGCCGGCTCCGATCGGTCATGGACAGCGGCCGGCGGCGAGGTGGCGGGGCAGGCGGCGCTGCTGTGGCAGCAGCGCCAAACGATCACCGAGCGGCCCGATGTGACGTTGTGGGTGCTGGCTCCGGCGTTCTACGGCGCGTGCGCGGCGGCGGCGATCGCGGTGGTGCCACTGGCCGACGGCGTGGCTGCCGCCGATGTGCGCACCGGGATCGTGGTGTTCGGCGCGGTCGAGGTGCTGACGCTGGTGGCGGTGTATGCCCACGGCTGGTCGGCCAACGCCTACCTGTCGTTGATCGGCGGCTACCGGTTTGTCGCGATGGTGCTCAGCACGCTGCTCATCAGCATGTTCGTGCTGATCGCGGCGGCGCTACCGGCGGAGTCGCTGGCCTTTGGGGAGATCGTCGAGTCGCAGGCGGGCGTGTGGAACGTGGTGCGCCAGCCCCTGGGGCTGCCGTTGTGGCTGGCGGTCGGGCTGGCGACCGCCTTCTGGGGGCCCCTCAACCTCGCGGATGCCGCTGACCTGGCCGGCGGGACCGCCGCCGAGACGTCCGGGCGCCACCGGCTGGCGTGGGCGGCGGCGCGCCGCGCGATGCTGGTGGCCTACGCCGTGGCGGGCGCCGCGGTGTTCCTGGGCGGCCACCACGGCCCGTGGCTGCCGGGATGGCTGTGGATGGCGGCCAAGAGCGTGGCGCTGGTGACGGTGCTGCTCGCGGCCGGGCAGGTGCTCGGCCGGTGGCGCCCCGAGCGGGTGATGACCGTCGCGTGGACGGTGGGGCTGCCGCTGTCGTTTGTGCATCTCATTCAAGCTGGCGTGGCTGCGCTGTGGGGAGGAGGTGGCTGATGGCCGTCGACGTCGCGTTCTGGGTGTTCGGCCTGGCGTCGGTGTGGTTCGGCTGGCGAGTGTTTCGCACCGACTCGATGGTGCGGGCCTCGTTCGCGCTGTTGGCCTCCCTGCTCAACGTCGGCGCGATCATGGTGTTGCTGGCCGGCGAGTATCTGGGCGTGGCGCTGTTCTTCATGATGGCCGTCGAGATGACGGTCATGGCCATCTTCATGGTCGCGTTCATGATGAACCCGGGCGGGCTCAACCCGATGCAGATGGTCCACCAGCACCGCACCGCGATCGTCGCCGGCGTGGCGGTCTTTGTCGCGCTGACCGCCGCGGTGTTGAGCGCCGACCTGCCCCACGATCCGGTCGGTGACCCGTCCGGGGCCATCCGCGCCCTGGGCCACGAGCTGATGGGCGGATCGATGCTGGTGATGCAGACCGTCGGGGTCACGTTGGTCGCCACGATGATCGGCGCCACGATCCTGACCTCGGCCCGTGGTCGCTACGGCCCCGCCGACCAGGGCTCCCTGCCGCCGTCGCTGGACCCGGACGCGCCTTTGGACGAGCCGGTGTTACCGGCCGGTCACGCCCCCGGCAGCGTCGCCGGCGGCGGACACCATCACGGCCACGGCGGCCACGGCGGCCACGGCGGCCACGGCGACAGCGGTCACGAGGCCGGCGGCCACGGCGGCAGCGGTCACGAGGCCGACGGCCACGACGAACACGAGGGACACGGATGACGCTGACAACCGTGCTGGTCATCGCCGCCGCGCTGGCGGGCATCGGCGTGTACGGCGCGCTGTCGCAGCAGTCGATCGTCATGGTGATGATGGGCTACGAGCTGATCATCAACGGCGTGATGCTGGCCGGCGTGGGGGCCTGGGCACTGGCCGCCGGCGGCGCCCCCGCCGGCCAGGTGCTGGTGATCGTGGCGATGCTGGTGATGGCGATCGAGGCCGCGATCGGCTTCGCCGTGGTCGTCAACGTCT
>CAYQMQ010000083.1:0-8417 GCA_964418395.1 uncultured Actinomycetota bacterium | reverse complement strand
TCGAAGAACTCGTGGGCCTCGAAGAACCGCTGGGCATCGAACAGCTCAACCGCGCGATCGAAGGCTTCCTCCAGGCTGGCCACCACGTCCTCGGGCTCTTGGGCGTGAGCCATCTCGTCGGGGGCCCCCCGGGGCCGGGGCCGCCCGAACCGATCACGGGGCCGGGGGCTCGGGTCGGTCGTGCGCTGGCTGCCCTCCGGGTCCGCTGGGTCATCGCCGTTTGCCGGATTCGAGCCCTGGTCGTTGCCGTAGGCCGCCGACATGTCGTAGCTGGGCATCGCGGACCACGCTAGCGAGTGGGAGCGCCGAATCCGATGTATCAGTGGCTGATCTCGTGGCTCTTCCTCAGTGACGTGCGGGACGGTCCAGCGGCGACGGGCGGGCCTCAGCGCCAGGCCTGTTCGTCGCCGCGCCCAAGCTGCCGTCGTGCTCACGCCGACGGCGGCGCAGGCGGTCAGGGAAGCGGAGGGGGCTTCCCTGACCGCCAAGGCCCAGGCAGGCTTCCGCCCGCTTTCTCGGCCCGGGCATTCGTGGCATCCTCCGTTCGGAGGGGTCGACGCCAGCGACAACCAGGAGGACTGCGTGGCCACTGAAGCTGCCCAGGGCACGATTCCGCCCGGGGATCAGGTGGGTCTTTTGCGCGATCTTGAGGCGAGCGACCGCTTCGTCCGCGACACGACATTGGGTCGGGTGTTCCATCCCGGGACGGGCAAGGTCTCCTATCGGGAGGCCGTTCGGGAAAAGAGCCTCCACATCGTGATTGACGGGAACCGCATCTCCGCCCACATCGACCGCGTCTCGCCACTGGTGTTCTCCGACGACGGCAGCGTCCACTACTCCCTCCTGCGCGATATCCGCTACGTCTTCCCCCGCGTGGCGACTCACAACTTGGCGAGCTTGGCCGAGATGCTGTCCCGCGCGATCGGGGGCCAGTGGAACGCCCACCGCTGCGAGCTGCTCTGCGAACGCGTTGAGATGGACGACACGAGCGTCGACCACTACCTGGATGCCTGCGGTGAGGAGGCCCCCGCGGCGAGGGGCGTCGCGGTTGACGAAGCGGCGACCGGAGCCGAGCTGCGCCGGCTTCCCTTCAACGTGATCGACGAAGCCGTCCACCTCTTGGACACGAAAGCGGCGCCGTGGAGCGTGCAGCTGGAAGCGCGCGTAACCGGCCGCCTCGACCCGGATCGGATGGCGGCCGCGCTTGCCGCGGCGCTGGGACGCCATCCGCGCGCCCGTGCTCGCAAGTCCGCGCTGCCAAACGCCCAGGGCTACGACGAGTGGGAGGTCACCGCGACAGCGGACGTCGACGTCCTGGACGTCGTCGACTGTCCCGACGACGGGGCGCTGGCGACAGCCCGGGAGCGGCTGCAGAGTACGCGCGTCCCGCTCGAGACGTCGCCGCCGCTGAGAGCTCGGCTCGCTCGCAACCCTGACGGCGACGTGCTGATGCTCAACCTCAATCACGCGGCCACGGACGGGTTCGGCGGTTTACGCCTGTTGTGGTCCATTGCTCGCGCGTACCGCGGCGAGCCCGATCCGGTGGCAGACGACAGCCCGCTCGACGACCGCACGTTGCCGACGCGCCTGGGCGAGGCTGGCACGTCCACGAAGTTGCGGCGCTATCTGGCCCTTGGCGAACGCTTGCGCGATGTAGCCGCGCCGCCGGCCCGGATCGCACCGGCCGTCCAGGCAAGCCCGCCTGCTGAGGGGGGCTACGGCTTTCACCACGTGGCTCTGGGCGAGGCCGAGACCCGGCGCGTGACCGACGGCGACCGCCTCGGCAGCGTCAACGATGTGCTCGTCGCCGCCCTCCACTTGGCCGTGGGCGACTGGAACCGCCGGAACCAGGCGCCGTGCCGGCGGATCACCGTGCTGGCTCCCTCGAACCTGCGGCCGCCCCGGTGGCGCGACGAGGTGGTGGGCAACTTCTCGCTGCCCGCCAGGATCACCACCACCCCCCGGCAGCGATCCAGCCCGGCCACGACGCTACGAGCCGTCGTCACCCAGACCCGTCGAAAGAAGCGCACGGGGATGGGGACCGCGCTGCTTGAGTTGCTCGGACAGTCCCAACGGATGCCGATGAGTGCCAAGCGGACGGTGATGGCGGCATTCGACCGCAGCGGTGACCGATTGGTGGACACGGTCATCCTGTCCAACCTCGGCAGCGTGGACGACCCACCGGCGTTTGGCGAGGACGCGGGCGACACCGCCGAGCTGTGGTTCTCCGCGCCAGGGCGGTTGCCGATGGGACTGTCCGTGGGGGCGGTGACGATGTCCGGCCGCCTGCACCTGGTCTTTCGGTACGATCGTCAACTGTTCGACGGTGCGGCGGCCGGTCAGTTCGCTGATGACTACCTGGATTGGGTCCGTGGGGTGATCAGCGTCGGCTCGTGGTGAACCGACTTGCGGGGCCGGACGCTGGCAGCCCGTTGCCGGGCGGGCTGAGTCCTACGGGCTCCAGGCGAGCGTCACCGTCGGGCGAAGCTCGGGCGGGGGATGGCGCTCCAGGAGGTCGCGCAGCTCGGGGTCACGGTCCGTTCCCACGGCAAGGCGCTGGCGCACGAAGGCGACCTGTTCGTCCGCAGTCCGCCGGCTGCGAGGCGGGTTATCCCAGCGGCTCACCTCGGTGTCGTAACCCAGCTCGTTCAGGATCGCGATGAGGTCGTCGGCGGTGGGGCCCGGCGGCCGGTCGTAGCCGTGAATCTCGCGCCAGTACGGTCGCAGCCACGCCAGCGGATGCTCTGCGGTCAGCTCGAGCACCACCCGCGCGCGAGCGCGGGCGGTCAGTGCCTCCAGGAACGGCACCGCGTCAGGGACGTTGTAGAGCACGTGGTAGCAGACCACGACATCGGCGGTCGGCACCCGGTGAAGGGCATCGGGCCAGCGGGCGACGAGCTCGGCGTGCGCCACGCCGCGGGCCTCGGCACGTTCCCCGAACGCGCCGAGCATCTCGGGGCTTTCGTCAACGCCGAACAGCATGGCCGCGGGCGGCACGAGCTGCAGGGCACCCGCCCCGGCCCCGCAGCCCACGTCGAGGACACTGCCCCGGTCCGGCAGCGCGGCGAGAGCAGCCTGCCGCGAGGGGGTGTCCTGGTCGGCGGTTTCGTCAGCGATCCGAGCGAACATCTCGACGTCGAAGCCGTGCGGCGAGTCCGGCGCCTGAGCGAGGATCTCGTCCGGCAGAGCCATGGCCTCGAGTTGTTCGGCCCATCGGCGCGCTGCCGGCACGGAAGCTCGAGAGGGGCTCATCGGCCGAAACCCTACCGGTCCGCCCCGGCCATGGAGAACCGTTCCGCCCGGGGTCACGCGCGCGCAGGCCTCAGCCGACGGGCGGGTCGTGGCGCCGGCCGACGTAGACCCAGCCCTCGGCCTCATGCACGTCGTAGGTGGGGATGCCCTCGATCTCGGCGGCCTTGACCGATGGAAAGACCCGGCGCGGATACAGGTTGCGGCCGGTGTGCGGGTCGTAGGTGTAGTGGTGGTGGGGGCAGTCCACCTCGTCCTCCCACAGCGCCCCATCATCCAGCGGAAGATGCCTGTGGGGGCAGATGGTGCCGAACGCCACCGCGGTGCCGTCCTGTGTGCGGCTCACCAACACCGGCTCCCCATCGACCTCGACTCGGTGGAACCGGGGCCAGGCGACCTCCTCGGAGCGTGCGACGGCCACGGACCCGTCGGCGAACTGGGCGGGCTCGTCGGCAGCGGCGTCACCGTTCTCAGCCACTGACATCGGCGAGGTCGAGCCGTGCGGTGACGGATGCCAACGCCTCCTCCCGGGAGGCGCCGGCCCCGACGCTGACGACCGTCCGGCCGTTCAGCGCCAAGGCCTGCCAATCGCAGTCTCAACCCGGTTTGAGAACCTGAACCGGGAAACGGCGGCCGTCTACCCGGACCGCCGTCCACTCGACGCGGCTCTTCTCGGCCACGATCGCTCCCGCCGGGTCAGTGCTCGGCGGTCAGGAAGCGGGCCACGTACGGCGAGTCGCCCGGCTTGCCGCGCTGGAAGTGCCCCGACGGGCCCTCGCCGAGGAACTCGGAGAACCACGACTCGTGCTCGATCTCCTCGTTGAGGATCGCCAGCGACAGCTCGTAGGTGCGGTGGTCCTTGCCGAAGGTCATGTTGCAGATGTCGGTGTAGGTGCGGATGGCGCAACGCTCAGCCTCGACCAGCACCGTCAGCAGGTCCCGCACGGGATCGCCCTGCTCCTGGGGTAGCTGGCCGAAGGCCGTTTGGGTCAGGCCCTTCTTGTCGGCGGTGCCCCGCCCGTGGGCCTGGGCCACGCTGTCCGGCAGATAGGCGTCGGGGCAGCCGGCGGCATCCGCGAAGTCGCGAATGTCGAAGGGGATCTTCCCTCCCAGCTCGTAGATGCGGGGGAACAGCGCCTCGAAGTGGTTTCGGTCCTCGATGCGCGCGTCCTCGATGATCTCCTTCATCCCCTCACCCTCGAGGCCGATCGCGTTCACCCGCAGGATGGTGTAGTAGTAGAACGTGGTGAACTCGGCTCCGGCGGCGGCAACGAGCTTGTCGATCAGCTCGTCGACGTTGACACCAGCTTGTTCGACCATCTGACGTGCGACCTGTCCCATGGGGGCACCTCCTGTTAGCGCGTTCCTGATTGGTGCTGGCTGTCAGGACGAGCGCTACCCAGGCACTGTTGATAGAAACCATCAACGTCAGCGACGACGATGGCGCGCCTGCCGTCGGGGGGTCCGGCTGACTAGAGGATCCAGCGGTGGGCCCGGTACCAGCGCACCGAGTCGCGGACGGCACTGGCGATGTCGGTGGTCTTCGGGCGAAAGCCAGTGGCTGCCAGCGCGTCGAGGCTCAGCCGGTTGTTGCGGTTGGCTTTGCGCAACAGCCGGATGCGCTCCGAGCTGAGCACGATGTCGTCGCGCATGCCTTCTGCCAGCATCTGGTCGCGCACCTGTTGGCGGCGCTCGGTGGAGAGACCGGGATGCGCCTCGTCGGTCAGCTTCAGATCGAGGCCCAGCTCGTCGGCCACCGCCGCGCCGACCTCGTGGCTGCTCGGATACACGCCCGAGGTGAGGTTGAACACCCCACCGGCGGCCTCCGGCGCGGTGGCGAGATGCCAGCACGCCTCCACCACGTCGTCGATGTGGACCAGCCGCAGCTCCACGGGCTCGGCGGGGATCTCGAAGGCGGACAGGCCCGCGTGGCGTTCGATGGCCGCGTCCAGGATCGTGCTGGCCACCAGCTTGACGGCCCCGGGTCCGAACACGGTGGACGGGCGCAGAATGGCCGTCTCCAACCCCTTGGCCCCGAACTCCCGGACCGTCTGCTCGGCGCGCAGTTTCGTCTCGCCGTAGCCGGGGCTGGGGTGGCACTCGGCGTCTTCGGTGATCGGCTGGGGCAACGCCACCTTGGTGCCGTAGACCGACGAGGTGCTGATGTACACCAGGCGAGCAACTCCGGCCTCGTAGGCGGCCTGGGCCAGCTGCGCGGTCCCGCAGACGTTGACCTCTTCCATCTCCGCGGCATCCGCGGTGGTGGTGGATGCGCCGGCGGCGTGGATGAGCACGTCCACATCCCCGACCAGCTGGTCGACGAGCTGGGTGCCGTCGAGGTCGAACTGGCGGTAGTCGACGTCGGCGGGAAGCCCTTCGGCGCGAGAGGAGCGTCCGAAGGTGCGCACGTGGTGGCCCTGCTGGGCCAGCGCGGTCACCAGGTGGCGGCCGATGAAGCCGGTGCCGCCGGTGACGAGGACGGTCTTGGACGTTTCTCTGGTCGTGGTCGGCCCTTCGCTGCGAACAGTGGTCATGACCGCCCTCCGGATCCTGTCTGGGTCTGGTCGTTGCCCGCGCGACTCGTCCCGGACAGGCAGGAAGAGGAAGAGAGCTTGACCGCCGACCCGCGCCGCGGAAGCCCGCGAGGTCCACGGGGCGCGACCGGGCCGGCGGTCAAGGCCGCCGTCCCACGCAGCCGGGGGGCGAGGCTGCGCCCGCACACGGGAGGCAGGCTGACGAAGGCTTTGCCACAACTGCGTTGGCTTACCGGCACCTCCATCAGGGCGGCAGCCTCCAGTAGCGAGTCAGCGCTCACATCCACCCTGCGAGTGAGGTGGAGGGTGAAGTGGCATGTGGGTGGCGCACCGTGGCCTGTCGCCAGTCCCGGCTCGCCACTCCCGGCTCGTCACTCCTGGTCGGGTCGCCGTCCCGGCTGCGCCTCGTAGGCCGGCACTCCCACGGCCACGGTCTGCATCGGCCACGTGTCCGTGTCGAAAAAGGCGCGGACCTCCTCGTCGAAGAACGTGAGCCCCGTCGCCCCGACGTTGGCGGTGAACGCCGCGAGCTGCAAGCGCTCGGCGGCCACGCCGGCCTCCAGCTGAGCCACCCGGTAGGCGCGGTCCCCGGCAGCCGCGATCAGGCGGTCGAGATCCCCGGTCAAGAAGGCGGTGTAGGCGGAGTCACCGCCCAGCGGCTGGCCGAGGCAGAGCTCGGCGGTCCGGTCCCGGGACACGTCGTCGTGCAGAAGGGCGGGCTTGCCGCGTTGATGGCGGTACGCCCCGGTCTCGGCGTCCTCGACGGCGTGCACGACCGCATACACGGTGAGGTGGGTGTGGTCATCCGGGGCGAAGTCGCCGGGCACGTGACGACCGGCGACCGCCAACGGCCAGTCCAGCTTCTCGCGGGTGATGGTCTGATGAGTGAATCGGCGGGTCGATCCGCGTCGGAGGATCACCTCATCCACCGGCTCCCCGTCCAACGGAGGGATCTCGGCTTTGGTGCTGGTCTCGGTGGCGGCGGCGATGAGCTGGCTGCGCCACGCCGTCACCGCGTCGGGGGCAGCGAGGTCCCCGGCCCGATGCGCCTCCCACATCCGTGGCTCGTCGACAACCTCGCGCGACAGCGGCTCCACCTCGAGGTGCAGGGACGGCGGCTCTCCGCTGTCCGGTGGCTCCTCTCCAGGCCGACCGATCGGCATGAGCGCCAGGGGGACCTCACCGCCTTGCGCCGGCGCTTGATCCGGGGTGATCGCGAGCAGCCGGGCCACCGCCTCGTCCACGAAGCCAGTGACCAGCCGCGCCGGCAGCCCGCGCGCCGCGGCGGATTCGATCAGGTTGGCCGCGATCGCGCCAGCGTCCCAGAAGAGATGCCGGTAGCCGCGCTCGCCGTACTTCCAGGCTGTTCGCCACGGCACCCCGGTCAACACCACCGTCAGCGGCGCCGCCGCCAGCTCCGGATCGGCCGCGGCTTCCCCGAGCCATGCCCGCCAGTCACTCTTTCGCAGTGGCTGCAACGAGAACGTCAACGGCTCGAAGTGGTACACGCCCGCCGGCAGGTCGTCGTGGCCGCCCGAGACGACGTAGGCCTCCACCGGATAGAGCGCGCCGGCCGAGGGCACGGTCCGAAAGTGCATCGTCAGATCGTTCACCTTGCGGCGACGCATCACCCCGTTGGCCAAGAACAGCAGCCGTGCCACCTCATCGAGGCCCTCGACCTTGCCCTTGGACGGTGCATCCCCGATCAGCACCGACACGGACGGCGCCTCAGACCGAGGAAAGTCGGTGGGCAGGGTTCGGGGCTCGAGCTCGCGATAGCGCTTGTCGGGTCGTGGCCGGTTGGACCAGTCCAAGGGCCCGCGGGCGCCCGACAGCGCACCAGGCTGGTGAACCGTGCGCGCGTGGTGCGCCCGGGCTTGGCTGCTGTTGGTCTCCATTGCTGCCTCGCTCCCGCTCATCGGCAGTTCGACGCCCGCCTCTCAGACGCTGATTGCAACCCTAGGGCGCGGGCAGCCGCGTTGCCTGGCGAAGGCGGGAGTCGGCGGAGCCGTGTAACACCGGAGGTCGTTCCCACGCTGGCCTGCTGATGGGGGAACAATATTGCCCCTGATGGGGGAACCACCAGGAGGACAGGGATGAGCGCTCGGGAGATGCCCACCGAGGAAGTGAGCTTGCTGGCTGCGGTGATCGCCAACGTGCCCGTGGGGGTGCTGGCCGCTGACGTGGAGATGCGCTGCGCCTATGTGAACGAGCGTTTGTCGAGCATCGCCGGCCGGACGCCGGCGCAACTGCGCGACGATGGGCTGATCGAGGCTGTCGCGCCCGACGATCGCCTGCGGTTGCGACGCGCCTGCGAAGCCGTGGTGGCCGATCATCGCGAGTTGGTCGAGGAGGTGGTCCTGCGCACCCCCGAGGGCACTGACCGGTACGC
This sequence comes from uncultured Actinomycetota bacterium, assembly GCA_964418395.1. GTDB lineage: Bacteria > Actinomycetota > Nitriliruptoria > Euzebyales > Egibacteraceae > QS-5-72-10. The sequence continues at coordinate 242 of CAYQMQ010000083.1, read as the reverse complement.
CGAGGTCCGGCTGACGCCGCTCACCGCCGCTGACGGCGTCGCTCGGGGTGTGGTGGGAGTCGTCCAGGAACATGCCACCCCCGCCGAGGAGCACACCGTGTTGACCCCCACCATCGGGTACGTTGCACAGCTGGACTAGCCAGCCGGTCCGTGACGGCCCATCGTTTCCCATTTCCGCGAGATCTGCTTTTCCCCAGGTTGGCGGGCCGATCTTGTCGTGTTGTCACAGGTTGGACGTACGA
>CAYQMQ010000082.1:6150-8526 GCA_964418395.1 uncultured Actinomycetota bacterium | reverse complement strand
GCGCCTTCCACGAACACCTGGCTGAGGGCGCCGCGGCCGAGGCCGGCGGCGGCCTGCTCGCCGAGGCTGAGCAGCGCCGCGGCCATCGCGCCGAGGCGGTCCTCTTCGAGGTGATCGGGCAGCGCGGAGGCCATGGGCAGCCCGTCCAGGCTGACGACGGCCGCCGCCTCGACGTCGCGTGAGGCGTCGACGAAGTCGTCCAGGATCTCCACCAGCCGGTCGGAGCGGTTCGCCATGTGGTCACCACCTGTGGATCGCACCGGGATGGTGCGCGTCCCCGATGGCATCGGCAGGCGCGCCGGACGACTTTACCGGTCGGTGTCAGCCGAGTGAGCGGGCCAGGGCGTGGTCCAGCGCCGACCGCATCGCCTCCCGCGGAGCCGGCTGGCCCGTCCAGCGCTCGAAGGCGTGGATCGCCTGGCCCAGCAGCATGCCGCGCCCGTCGACGGCCAGCGCGCCGCCGTTGCGGGCCGCGACCAGGAACGGGGTGGGCTCGGCGCCGTACACCAGATCCAACGCGATGTGCTGGGGCCCCAGGTGCATGAACTGCTCGGGCAGCGACTCGCCGCGCAGGCCCAGCGGCGTGGCGTTGACCACCAGGGTGACCGGCGCGTCGGTGTCGAGGTGGTCGGCGCCGTGTGCCACGGCGAGGTCACGCACCGTCCGGGCCGGCTGCGCGCGCCGGGCATGCACCCGGACGCGGGCGCGGGCGCGGCCCAGCGCGACGGCCGCCGCGCGAGCGGCGCCGCCGGCCCCGACGATCACCGTGGGCGTGGCCCGCTGCAGGCCGATCTCCTCATCCAGCACCTGCGACAGGCCGGCGGCGTCGGTGTTGTCGGCCACCAGCGCGTGGCCCTCCCAGAACAGCGTGTTGGCCGCGCCGATGCCGCGGGCTTCGTCGGTGACCCGGTCGACGAGCTCGAGCGCCGCCGTCTTGTGCGGCACCGTCACGTTCGCGCCGAGCGCGCCGAGCGCGCGCAGCCCCGTCACGGCGTCGGCGAGCCCCGCCGGGTCGACGTCGAAGGCGAGGTAGGCCGCGTCCACGTCGGCGGCGGCGAACGCCGCGGCGTGCATCGCCGGCGAGGCGCTGTGGCCCACCGGGTGGCCCAGCAGCGCCACCAGGCGGGTGGTGGCCGGCGATGCCGGGCTCACCCGTCGTCCTGTTCGGCCTCGCGCTCGTCACGCATGCGGCGGAACTCCCTGACGTTGGCGTCGTGCTCGTCCTTGGTCTCGGCGAAGGCGTGCGAGCGGGTGTCGAGATCGTCGACCACGTAGTACAGGTAGTCGGTGTCGTCGGGGTCGGCGGCCGCCTCGAGGGCGGCCCGGCCGGGCGCGGCGATCGGGGTGGGCGGCAGCCCGTCGCGCTCGTAGGTGTTCCAGTCCGAGTCGACCTCCAGGTCCTCGAACAGCAGCCGCTCGGCGTGCTCGCCCCGGGCGTACTGCACGGTGGCGTCGACCTGCAGCCGCATGGGCTCGGCCAGCCGGTTGTAGATCACCGAGGCGATCACGGGCCGCTCCTCGGGCACCTTCGCCTCCCGCTCCACCAGCGAGGCGACCGTCACGAGCTCGTAGCGGGTGACGTCCTCGGGCGGGTCGAGCTCGGTGACCACCTCGTCGGCCTCGTCGACCAGGCGCTGCAGCACGTCGGCCGGCTCGCTGTCGTCGCGGAAGCGGTAGGTGTCGGGGAACAGCACGCCCTCGTAGGGCTGGGCGCCGTCCGGCAGGTCGTCGGCGGGCACCCAGGCGGGCAGCTCCACCTCGCCGCCGTCCAGCGCGGCCACGAGCTCGTCCTCGGCGAAGCCGCCGGCTTCGGCGATCCGCGGCAGGATCGCGTCGACGGTCAGCCCCTCGGGGATCGTCAGCTGGAACGTGTCGATCTCGGGCTCGCTGGCGAGCTCGGCCAGCACCTCGTCGGAGCTCATGCCCGTGCGCAGCTCGTGGGAGCCGGCCTGGATGCGCTCGGAGCGGTCGTCGAAGCGCGCCGCCAGCCGAAACGCCCACGCCGAGCGGATCACTCCGGCGTCGGCGAGCTCGTCGGCGAGCGACGACACCCCGGCGCCCTCGGGCACCTCGAACTCGACCGGCTCACCTTGGCCGGCCCTCGGCGCGGCGGTGTCGGCCAGCAGCCACCACACGCCCACCCCGACCACGGCGGCCACCAGCACCAGCACCACCGCGAAGGCCTTCGAGCTGTTGGAAAGCGTCATGTCCGCGCCTGTGCGTCAAGCCAGCCCTGCAAAATCAACGCCGCCGCCACCCGGTCGCGCTCGTCACGCCGCTGGGCCCGCCGGCGGCCGGCGGTGAGCAGCGTCCGGTCCGCTTCGACGCTGGACAGCCACTCGTCCCACAGCGCCACCTCGAACCCGGCCTCGGCGA
>CAYQMQ010000082.1:0-6050 GCA_964418395.1 uncultured Actinomycetota bacterium | reverse complement strand
TCGACGCTGGACAGCCACTCGTCCCACAGCGCCACCTCGAACCCGGCCTCGGCGACCGCGTCGGCCACCGCGCGCGCCTGGGTGGTGGACGCGGTGTCCGTACCGGACAACGCGCGCGGCAGCCCGACGACGACCATCTCACACGCGCACTCCGTGGCGGCGGCGACCACCGCCGCGGCGACGTCGGCGGGATCCTCGCTGCCGGGCACGGTGTCATAGGGGGTGGCGATGATGCCGCCGGCGTCGGACAGCGCCAACCCCACGCGCACCGAGCCGACGTCCACGCCAAGAGCACGGCTCACGCGCGAGCCCGCAACCGGTCGGCGGCGGCGCGGCGCGCCTCCGCCACGGCCTCGTCGATCTTGCTGCCGTCCTTGCCGCCGGCCTGGGCGACGTCGCCCTTGCCGCCCGCGCCCCCGCCGACGACCTCCGCAGCCGGGCGCAGGATCTCGGCGGCGTGCAGCCCCGCCTCGGCCAGGTCGGCGGTGATGACGCCGACGAGGTTGGCCTTGCCGTCCTCGGTGGGGGCGGCCAGCACCACCACGCCCCGGTCGATGCGGTTGCGCAGGTCGAGCGCCAGCGTCTTGAGCCCGTCGCGGTCGGCGCCGTCGACGCGGGCGGCGAGGATCGTGTGCTCGCCGTCGCGCTCGGCGGCGGCGAGCAGCTCGTCGGCGCGGGCCAGCAGCGCCTGACGCCGGGCGGCGGCGACCTCCTTCTCGGCGGCGCGCAGGCGCTCCATCAGGTCGGCGACGCGGTCGGGCACCGCGTCGGTGCCCACGTTGAGCAGCCGCGCGACCTTCTCGGCGACCAGCCGCTCCTTGGCGAGGTGATCGAGGGCCTCCGGGCCGGTGATCGCCTCGATGCGGCGGGTGTTGGCCGAGATCGAGCCCTCGCTGAGCACGCTGAAGACCTGCACCTCGGGCGTGCGGTGCACGTGGGTGCCGCCGCACAGCTCGGTGGAGAAGTCGCCGATGCGCACCACCCGCACCCGCTCGCCGTACTTCTCGCCGAACAGCGCGGTGGCCCCCATGCGCTCGGCCTCCTCGCGGGAGGTCTCCACCGTGTCCACCGGCGGGTCGGAGCCCACACGGGCGTTGACCCACGACTCGAGCTCGGCGAGCTCGTCGGGGGTGACCTGGTCGAAGTGGGGGAAGTCGAAGCGGAAGCGGCCCGCGTCGATCTCCGAGCCGGCCTGCTGGGCGTGGGGGCCCAGCAGCTGCTTGATGGTGGCGTGCAGGATGTGGGTGGCGGTGTGGCCGCGGGTGATCGACGAGCGCCGGGCCACGTCGATGGCGGCGTGGGCCTCCTGGCCCGTGTGGACCTCGCCGGCGGCCACCCGCGCCCGGTGGGCCGTCAGCCCCTCGACGCCCTCGAACGTGTCGACGACCTCGAGCCGGCCGGTGTCGGTCTCGATGACGCCGTGGTCGCCGAGCTGGCCGCCGCCCTCGGCGTAGAACGGCGTGACCGGCAACACGACGTGGACCTCGTCGCCCTCCTCGGCCGCCTGGCGGGTGCCGTGCGGGTCGAGCAGCGCGCCGAGGGCGGTGTCGGCCTCGGTCCGCTCGTAGCCCACGAACCGGGTGGAGCCGACCTGGCCGGCCGCCTGCCGGTAGACGTCGGCGGGCACGCCGCCGCCGGCGCCCTTGGCGGCGGCGCGGGCGCGGGCGCGCTGCTGGTCCATGTAGGCGGCGAAGGCGTCGCGGTCCACGTCGACGCCGTGCTCGGCGGCGATCTCGACGGTCAGGTCGATCGGGAAGCCGTAGGTGTCGTGGAGGGTGAACGCCGTCGAGCCCGACAGCACCGGGCGGGGGCTGGACGCACCGTCGCCACGCTCGGTGGCCTGGGGCTGTGGCTCCGCGGCCGCGCCGTCGTGAGCGGGTTGCTCGGCGACTTCCTCGATGGCCTGTTCGAGCAGCGCCAGGCCGGTGCGCAGCGTGCGGGCGAACTGCTCCTCTTCGGACTCGGCCACGCGGGTGATCAGCTCGCGCTGGTCGACCAGCTCGGGCCAGGCCGAGCCGAACCCGTCGATGACCGTCTCGGTCATGGGGCGCATCACCGGGCGGGTGGCCCCCAGCGAGCGGGTGTGGCGCACCACGCGGCGCAGCAAGCGCCGCAGCACGTAGCCGCGGGCCTCGTTGGACGGCAGCACCCCATCGCCGATCAAGAAGGCGGTGGCGCGGGCGTGCTCGGCGATGACGCGCAGGGACACATCGGTGTCGGCGTCCGCGCCGTAGGCCACGCCGGTCAGCTCGGCGGCGCGGTCGACCAGCGGGCGCAGCATGTCGGTCTCGTAGGCGTTGGGCACGTCCTGCAACAGCATGGCCATGCGCTCCAGGCCCATGCCGGTGTCGACGTTCTGCTGGGGCAGCTCGCGCAGGACGTTGCCGGCCTCGTCCTGCTCGTACTGCATGAACACGAGGTTCCAGAACTCGAGGTAGCGGGTCTCGTCCACCTCCGGGCCGCCCTCGGGCCCGTGGGCGGGGCCGCGGTCGTAGTACAGCTCGCTGCACGGGCCACACGGCCCCGCCCCGCCCATCGACCAGTAGTTGTCGGAGGCGTCGGGGCGGCTCTCGCCTTCGGGGATGCCCACGCGCTGGATGCGCTCGCGGGGGATGGCGGTCTCCTCGAGCCACAGCTGCTCGGCCTCGTCGTCGTCCTGATAGATCGTGGCCCACAGGCGCTCGGGCTCGAAGCCGAACCCCTGGGTGGACAGCTCCCAGGCCCACCGGATCGCCTCGCGCTTGAAGTAGTCGCCGAAGCTGAAGTTGCCCAGCATCTCGAAGACGGTGAAGTGGCGGGTGGTGTGGCCGACGTTCTCGATGTCGTTGGTGCGCGCGCACTTCTGCACGCTGGTCGCGCGCGGGTTGTCCGGGGTCTTCTCGCCGAGGAAGAACGGCTTGAACTGCACCATGCCGGCGACGGTGAGCAGCAGGCTGGGGTCGTTGGGGATCAGCGAGCTCGACGGCCAGATGCGGTGGTCGCGCTCGCGGAAGAAGTCGAGGAAGGTCCGGCGGATCTCGTCGGTGCGCATGGGGTGGCCGAGCGGTCGCGGGTGCGCGGGCAAGTGGGCGGCCGGACGGTCACACCCCCGGCGGCGGGGGCGACGACCCCGCCGGCCCGGGGGGCTGGTCCGGCTGCCCCCCACGGTAGACGGCGCGCAGCTGCGCTTCCCGCTCGGCGGCCACGCGACGGCCCTCCGTCAGCGCCGCCCGCCACCGCGAGCCGGTGGCCTCGACCTTCTCGGTGGCGGCCGAGCCCAGCGCGCTGGGGCTCAGCTTGGCCTGGGTGCGCTGGGCCTTGCGCACCACCTGCACCCCGATGAACACGCCGGCCCCGAGGCCGAGCATGGCGAAGAACACGCGCTTGAACACGGACAGGCCTCAGCTTCGGTCGCGTTTGACGGAGCGCAGGGCGGCGGACGTGCCGGCCCCGAAGGCCACCGCCTTGATCAGCGGGTTGGAGATGGCGGTGTGGACCACGTCGGCGAGGTTGTCGGCGGTGTCGGAGATCGACTGGATGTTGGCCACGATCGTGTCGACGCGCGCCAGCTCGGTGTTGACCCCGGAGACGGTCTCGTTGACCGAGCCCAGCAGCGGCACGGTCTCCTCGGTGACCTGCTCGACGGCGCGGGTCAGCTCGCGGACGGTGCCCACCAGCGTGAGCAACACCGCCATGAGCCCGAGCATGCCGGCACCGAAGGCGACGGCGGCGATGATCGCCGCGACCCCGAACGGGCTGAGATCAGCAACCGCCCCGGCGATGACGAACAGCGCCGCCACGATCACCACACCGGCGATGGCAGCGACGACAACCCCTGGTCGCATCCGTTTTGCCTCCGAGCATCGGTCCCGCGGGTGTCGAGCGCCCCGCATGGCCCGCCGGGACGCCGGGGCTCGGCTCACCCCATGGCCCTGAGCGGCACCGTCGGGGCCCGGGAGGATGACCCACCCAGCCCGTAGAGCGGCAAGCCTAGGCCACGAAGGCCACATCGTGCCACCCGTCGCCCCTTGCCGCCCGGTCCGGGCGGGCGAGGGCCGTCGCGGTCCAGGCAGCTCACCGCGCTCGAGGCCCCTCCGCGAACGGGAGCGGCCACGGCAACGGCCGGGCGAGCACCGGCGCGGACAGCTGGCAGGGTGTCGCCAGCGTGCGGGTGCCGCCCGCGTCGGCCGCCTCCGCTCGGTCGGGTCGCAGCCGCCACGTCACGTCCACGCCGGCGGCGTGCCACCGCCCCGGCTCGACAGCGAGATCCGTCTGCACCACCAGGCGCACCCGGGCGGCCGCCACGACGCCGTCGACGGGCGGGTCGGCGTCGCTGACCACCGCCAGCGGGCGCACCAACACCCCGTCGAGGCGCACCCAGCAGGCGCCGCTGGCCCACAGGCGGGGGTCGGCGAGCCGGTCGGCGAGGGCGAGCGCCATCCGGTGCAGGCGCCAGCGGCGGTGGGCCACGCTCGGGTGGGCCAGTGTGGTCGGCCTGGGCGGTGAGAGCATCGCCAGCCTTTCTCGGTCGCGGCGGCGCGGTGCGGGAACGGCGCGCCAGAGCGGGAGCGGGGCGCCGAGGGCGCCGGCCGCGACGATACGCCGCCGGCCTCTGGCGACGAGCGCTTCAGCCGCCGCCGGCTGTGGACACGCCCCGCTGGGAGCGCTGGCCGACGTACGCATCACCCGCGCCCGAGCCGGATACGCTCGACGGTGCTATGGGGTCCACGTCGCCACCGCTGCCGGACCACGCCGACGCGCTCGGCGAGCCCACCCGCACCGCGATCGGCCTGGCCGAGGCCCACACCGCCCACAACTACGCGCCGCTGCCGGTGGTGATCCGCGAGGCGGAGGGCTCGTGGGTCACCGACGTCGAGGGGCGCCGCTACCTCGACCTGCTGGCCGGCTACTCGGCGCTGAACTTCGGCCACCGCCACCCGCGCCTGGTCGACGCCGCCCGCGCCCAGCTCGACCGGGTGACGCTGACCGGCCGCGTGTTCCACCACGACCAGCTCGGGCCGCTGACCCGCGACCTGGCGGCGCTGGCCGGCCAGGAGGCGGTGTTGCCGATGAACACCGGCGCCGAGGGGGTCGAGACCGCGATCAAGCTCGCGCGCCGCTGGGGCTATCACCGCAAGGGCGTGGCCCCGGGCCGCGCCAAGATCGTGGTGGCCGACCACAACTTCCACGGGCGCACCACCACCATCGTGGGCTTCTCCTCCGACGACGAGGCCCGCGACGGCTTCGACCCGTTCACCCCCGGGTTCGTGTCGGTGCCGTTCGGCGACGCCGACGCGCTGGCCGCGGCGATGGACGACGACGTGGTGGCCTTCCTCGTCGAGCCGATCCAGGGCGAGGCCGGGGTGATCGTGCCCCCGGCCGGCTATCTCGCCGCGGCCCAGCGGATCTGTCGCCAGGCGGGGGCGTTGCTGATCGCCGACGAGATCCAGTCGGGCCTGGGCCGCACCGGCGCGACGTTCGCCTGCGACCACGAGGCGGTCACCCCGGACGTGGTCGTCCTCGGCAAGGCGCTGGGCGGGGGCATCGTGCCGATCTCGGCGGTGGCCAGCCGCCGCGAGATCATGGACGTGCTCACCCCCGGCTCGCACGGGTCGACGTTCGGCGGCAACCCGCTGGCGTGCGCGGTGGCCCGCGAGGTCGTGGCGATGCTGGCCGGCGGCGAGCTGCAGCAGCGCGCCGCCGAGCTGTCCCCCCGCCTGTTGGACGGGCTGGCCGCGATCGGCGGCCACGTGACCGCCGTCCGCGGCCGCGGGCTGTGGGCCGGCGTGGACCTGTCCCCCGCCGTCCAGCCCGCCAAGCGGGTGTCCACCGCGCTGCTCACCGAGGGGCTGTTGGTCAAGGACGCCCACGACACCACGCTGCGCCTGGCCCCGCCGCTGACCATCGACGAAGGCGACCTCGACTGGGCCCTCGAGCGCCTCGCCGCCGTGCTCGGCTGACGCTGGGCGCTACGGCGACCCCGAGCCGAAGACCGCGCCGTCGCGCCCGCGTCTACCCCCGCAGGGCCTGCTCCACGTCCGGGTCGAGCTCGATGGCGCGCTCGCGGGCCT
>CAYQMQ010000081.1:4361-8554 GCA_964418395.1 uncultured Actinomycetota bacterium | reverse complement strand
TCGAGCACCATGAACGCCGGTGTCTCAGCGGCGCGGCGGAAGCGGGTGAAGCCGGCGTCTTCGACCACGCGTCGCAACTCGGCTTCGCCGGCTTGGGCGCCCAGCGCCTCCTCGCCGCCCTGAGACAGGGCGCTGGGGGTGCACACAAAGGTCGAGACGGAGTAGAAGGTCCGGGCTCGAACGCTTTCGACGAGCTCGTCGTCGGTGAGCGGCTCGGTGAACATCCACGTGCCCCCGGAAGCGAGCGCTGCACGGATGTGGCGGGCGGCCCGGACCGGGTCGCCCCATTCGTGCAGGGCGTTGAACACGCAGACGAGGTCGTAGTCGCTGCCGCCGAAATCGTCGGCGCCGGCCACCTCGAACGTCACCCGATCGCTGACGCCGGCCTCCGCGGCCGCTTTGCGCGCGGCCTCGATCGAGCCCGCGTGGTAGTCGAAGCCGGTGAAGGTCGAGTCGGGATACGCCTGCGCCAGCAGAATCAGGGCCGCGCCGTGACCACACCCAACGTCGGTGACCCGAGCACCCGCCACCAGCTTGTCGTGCACGCCGTCGAGCGCCGGGATCCAATTGCTCACCAGGTTGGCGCGATAGACCGGCTCGAAGAAGCGTCGGGTGCCGGCGAACAGATCCCCGTGATGCTCGCCCCATCCGACCCCGCCGTCGGCGGTGAACGCCTGACGCACCCGTTCGGTGTCTTTGTGGGTCGAGCTGGCCGCCAGCGCTCCGCCCGCCAGGAAGGTCGGGCTGGACGAGTCGGCCAGGCAGGCGGCCTGCTCGGCGGTGAGCCAGTAGCGCCCGTCGGCATGCTCGCAGTAGGCGCTGGCCACCTGGGCGTTGAGCCATTCGCGCACCAGCCGCGGCTGACAGCCGGTGGCTGTGGCCAGCTCGTCGACGGTCTGCGCACCGCCGTCGGCCAAGGCCCGGTACAAACCCAGCTGGTCGCCGACCACGACCGTGGCCGCGTGCATGGTGGCGGCCTGGTCGGCGGCGTAGCGCTCCACGAACGCCTGTAACTTGTCCTGGTCGAGTGTCATGGTGAATCGTCTCCTCGTCTGGGTGCGTGGCTCGGGCGGCTCTCCGTTCCACTCACAGACTGCGGGCGCGAGCGTGGACAGGGCATCGGGCGTGCTTCCCATCCCGGCGAGACCCGGCATGGGTAAATCCACCCATGCGCCTTGGCCTCCCGGTCGTCGGCCTGGCCTGGCATACTCCAGTTGGTAGGGAGGTCGCTCCGGGGGCGGGAAGGGAGGTCGACGGTGAGCGACCTGCTCGAGCAGGCACGGGACGCGTACGCGCAGTTCCGGTGGGACGACGCGTACGACTGCTACCGCGCTGCGGAGGAGCGCGACCGGCTGGGGGCCGAGGACCTGGCCGCGCTGGCCGACGCGGCCTGGTGGCTCGGACGCAACGACGAGGCGCTGAGCCGGTCCGAGGAGGTGTATCGCCACCACCTGCACGGGGAGCACGTTCCCCAGGCGGCGCGGCTGGCGATCGAGATCGGCTTCCTGTGGTTCCTGCGCGGCGAGCCGACCGTGGGGTCAGGGTGGATCAGCCGGGCCAAGCGCCTGCTGGCCGACGCCCCGGAGTGCGCGACCCACGGCTACCTGCGCTACCTCGAGGTCGAAGAGGCGCTCGGCGCCGGTCGCTTCGAGGACGCGACCGAGCTCTGTCGCGTGATGCAGCAGATCGCCGACCGGCACGACGACCCCACGCTGCGCGCCGTGGGCATGGTGCTGGAAGGCGCGGCCCACGTGCGCCGCGGCCGGGTCCAGGCGGGGCTCGCCCTGATCGACGAGGCGATGCTGCCGGTGCGCGCCGGAGTGGTGTTGCCGGCCTGGACCGGCAACCTCTACTGCCACATGATCGACCTGTTCTTCGAGCTCGCCGACATCCGGCGCGCCCGCGCCTGGACCGAGGCCACCGAGCGCTGGTGCGACCAGCACAGCAACGCGGCGATGTTCTCGGGGATCTGCCGGGTGCACCGCGCCCAGCTGTTCAACCTCGAGGGCGCGTGGGCCGCCGCCGAGCAGCACGCCGCGCAAGCGTGTGCCGACCTCGCGGACATGAACGTCGGCGTCGTCGCCGAGGGCCAGTACCAGATCGCCGAGCTGTGCCGCCTGCGCGGCAACCACACCGCCGCGGAGCGGGCCTACGCACGAGCGCACGAGCTCGGCCGCGACCCCCAGCCCGGCCTGGCCCTGCTGCGCCTCGCGCAAGGCCGGGGCGCGACCGCGAGCACGGCGCTGCGCACCGCGCTGGCAGCGGCCGAGCGGCCCCTGGACCGCGTGCCCTTGCTGGTCGCCCAAGTCGAGGTCGCCGCCGCCTGTGGCGAGGCGAACCAGGCAGTGGGGGCCGCCGACGAGCTCGGCGGGATCGCCGAGATGTTCAACACGCCGGGCCTGCTCGCCAACGCCCGACAGGCCGCCGGCATCGCCCGGTTGACCGCCGGCGAGCCAGCCCGGGCCCTGCCGCCGCTGCGGGACGCCTGGCGGCGGTGGCAGGAACTCGACGCACCCTACGACGCCGCCCGGATGCGAGCCCGCCTCGCGCAGGCGTTGTCGGCAGTCGGCGACACCGAGGCGGCCGCCCGCGAGGTCGAGTTGGCACGGGCGGTGTTCACCGAGCTCGGCGCGACACACGACCTGCGCGCGCTCGAGGACGTGCTCGGCGCGACCGAGCCGCCCTTCGGCCTGTCGGCCCGGGAGGTGGAGGTGCTGCGCTGCATCTGCGCCGGCCACACCAACCGCCAGATCGCCTCGGCGCTGACGATCAGCGAGAAGACCGTGGCCCGGCACCTGTCCAACATCTTCGTCAAGCTCGCCGTAGCCTCGCGCACCGAGGCGGTCGGCGTGGCGTTCGCCCACGGGCTCGCGGAGCCGGCCGCGCCGTAGCCGCCGCCCGGCGGCTGCGGGCCGGGACAGGATCACCGAGTCGACTGTTTGGCGTCGCACACCGACCGGGGCTTCTCCGCGCCGGCGGGGCCGCGGTCAGGACTCGACGGGCAGGAGTGCCTCGATGCCCGTCAGCCGAGCGACGAACTCCCCGAGGTCGGCCCGGACCCGCTCTGGGTCCTCGCCCGTCTCCGCGGCCACGGTCCGGGCCGTCTCCTCGAGCGTTGCCCCGCCGATGAGCAGCGCCCAGAAACGGGGGCCGGCCCCGCCGATCCGGTAGCTGTCTCCGGTTTCGGGGTGCAGGAGGAACAGCTCCCCGCCGACCTCGGCGGCGCGAAACGGGCCGGGGCGGTAGGTGGCTCCCACTCTCATCCCCCCATCCAGTCCCGCAGCGTGTCCGGAGACGGCGGTGTGGGGTGGATGGGCAGGCGCACGGCGGGTACGGCCTCCGCCAGGTGGCCGAGCACCACCAGGCGTTCGGCGTCCGCCACCGGGTCCAGAGTCAGCAGCCAGGCGTGAAGCAGGGCGCTCATGCTCTCCGCGGCGGAGAGGATGCGGGGCGGCTCGCCCTGCTCACCCTCCAGGAGCAGGATGAGCCCCGGGAGCACCGGCTCCCGGTGCCGACGGGCGGCGGTGATCCCCAGCCGGCCATCGGGTTGCACCAGCCCCCGGGCCCCGGGGGGCCGGCCAGGGGCGCGCAGGCGGATGCGCTCCCCGATCCCGGCCACGCGCGGCGGCGGGCCGCTGACGAACACCGTGTCGTCGGACAGGAACGCTGTGCCCGCCGAGGCCAGGTGGTAGGCCAGGGTGGACTTGCCCGCGCCGCTGGTGCCGAGGACCAAGATCCCCCGTCCGTCGACCGCCACCCCGGCAGCGTGGACGGGGTGCTGGCCGCGGCTGGCCAGCCCGGCGAACCACAGGGGGCGCAGGCAGCTGCGGATGGCCCACCACCAGGCGTCCTCGCCCGGTGTGGGCGAGCGGACCTCACCGACGCCGGTCTCCAGGTTCAGCCTGCCGGCGGCCCCGACGGTGCTGCGCACCGCGACCTCCCGGCCCTGACACCAGAACGTGGCCATGGTCAGGTGGTAGCGGGGCGGGGACGCGGGCGCAGCCAGGGTCCCTGGACGCAGGCTGAAGCGAAGGTCCCCGCCGTCGGGGTCGCCGGGTGGCGGGGGGAGGCGCCCGAGCCAGCACCCGAGCGCCCCGGCAAAACCCCGGTCGGGCGCCACCGCCTCGAAGGTGGTGCTCACCCCGCCCGTGGCCGCCGACAGTCGCCGATGCGAGGTGACCGCACCGCCCACC
>CAYQMQ010000081.1:0-4261 GCA_964418395.1 uncultured Actinomycetota bacterium | reverse complement strand
CACCCCGCCCGTGGCCGCCGACAGTCGCCGATGCGAGGTGACCGCACCGCCCACCGTCGGAGCGCTGACCATCTCAGCCACCACGGGTGGCCACCGTTGGGCGGGGTGTCTGACGAGGGTCCACGCTACGCGGAGCCCTCAGTGATGGTGGCCGTGGCCTCGTCGGCGGTGCCCACGAAGGTGACGGTGGGCGCCTCGTAGCTGGCGGTGCGGGCCTCTTGGCGGGTTTCTGCGCTGATCATGTCCCATTCCTTTCCGTCCTCGGGGTTGCGGGAGTCCGCCCGGGGCGGGCCTCTCCCTGCTGTTGGAAGGTGTCGAAACCGAAGGGGTTGCCCTCGGCGTCCTCGGCGCGTTCGCGGAAGATCAGGCAGAACTGCTGCGTCTCATCGGGGATCTCGAACTCCACCTCGAAAGCGTCGCTGGTCGACCCCGCCGGAACGTCACCCAGCGTGATGGGCAGCTCGGTCAGCAGGGTCCAGTCCGTCTGCTCGGTGACGCAGTCGGGCTCCCGGACCGAGACGAGGTCCACCCGGGCGCCGAACGCTGTGCCCTTTCCCTGGTTGACGAGCTCCAGAGTGAAGGTCAACAGGCGCCCATTGTCAGGGATGTCCTCGGTCTCCCTGTCCAGGACCCGCAGGAAGGTGGCCGGGCGGTCGTCGGCGAAGCCCACCGTGTTGGTCACGGTGTTCGAAGGGACGTCGTCGGCTAGTTCGTCGGCGCTGCCGACGGCGAGGTTGTCGATGACGTCACCCTCCTCCACCTCCCGGGCGTCGGCCTCGACCAGGATCGTGAAGGTGGCCTCCTGGCCCGGCTCGAGGGTGAAGGGGTCCTTGGTCTCGATGACCTTGCCAGCGGCGTCGACGATGGTCCAGTCGGCCAGGGCGGTGAAGATCCCGTCGTCGCCGCCCTCGGGCTCGTTGCTCTCCTGCACGATCCGCAGCCGATCGTCCAGGTCATCGGACAGGGACACGTCGGTCAGGGTCTCGGTGCCGTCGTTGCCGACGCAGAACCCGTACCAGAACTTCTGGTGGGGGGCGATGAGCTCGCCGTCATCGCCGAAGCTGGCCGCGTCGAAGTGAATGTCCACGTCCTTGGTGGCCACCATGGAGGTGATCCCGTCGGCGTCGGGGAAGACGGCGTGGGCCTCGGTGTGGCCCAAGCGCACCAGGGTGGAGTCGGGGTCGGGCTCCTCGGCGGAGGCGTCACCGGGGATCTGGACGACCACCGGGTCCACGACAATGTCGGCAAAGGTGCCGTCGGGGTCGACATCGGAGTCCACCAGCCCGATGAAGACGGTGGCCACGGTGACCCCGTCGACGGTGATGTCCAGGGTGGCCGGGCCGGGGTTGCCGTCCCCGTCGGTGTCCTCGGTGAGGATGTCCGGGGCCAGGGTGGTCACGTCGGTGCCGGCAACCACCAGTTCGGCGACGGTGAAGGTGGTGTCGACGGCGGCGCCGCCGGGCGCCCCGTTGGCCACCGCCGTGGTGCCGTCACCGCCCAGGTCGTCGTCCTTGGTGACGATGAGCTCGGCGTGGATGTCCACCCCGTCCACCGTGCTGTCCAGGGTGGTCAGGTTCTCCCCGGCGGTGCTGACGGTGCTGGTGCCGGTGTCCTGGGTGGAGGCGCTGCTCTGGATCTGGTCCAGGTCGACGCTGACGGGCAGGCCCAGGGTGGCCGGGTCGCTGACCACGTCCACCGTGTCGATGGAGGTGCTGGCGGCAGCCGAGCCGTTCTTGAAGTTCTCGGCCTCGTCGGGGTCGGTGGCGGCCTCGGCGGAGGAGCTCACCACCTCGGCGGCGACCTTGTCCAACCCCGTCGGGGGCGGGAAGCTCTCGTCCAGGGAGGCCAGCGTGTGGCTCTCATTGTCGGCCAGGGGGGCCTGGGCGTGCGAGTCCACCACCTCGGCCAGCACCGAGGGGTCGGTGAAGGACGGCGGGCCGGTGGCGGGGGCGTTCAGCGCCTGAAGCAGCGCCGGCAGCCCGGCGGCCCGGGCGCCGTTGGCGCCGGCGGGCTCGACGTCGGGATCCTCGGGCAGGCCGGCCTCGTCGAACTCGGCGGTGGAGCGGGCGGCTGACAGCTCCAGCAGGCCGCTGCCGGGCGGGTCGTTGGGGTCGTTGACCCGCAGGACCTCACCGAGGGCCGAGCCGGAGGCCGTGGGGTCGGCCACGGTCGAGCCGCACACGGTGTTCTCGTCGACCTCCTCCAGCAGCCGCGCCGAGCGGGCGTGGGCCTGGCTTAGCAGGATGCTGTGCGTGGCCACGCAGCCGCCCGTCCCGTCGGGTTCGGTGATCTCGACGACCACGGCGGTGACCCCGGCCTCGGCCAGGTCGTCGCTGGCGGTGGCCGGGTCGGGGTCGAGCACGTTGAAGGCGACCCGCACGCCCGGGGTGCCCAGCGTCCCATCGCAGGCCACCTCGACGTCGTCGACCTCGTCGCAGTCCACGTCGCCCAGGTTGGTGCCGAGGACCGTCAGGTCCAGGATCTTGCAGGTGGTCTCGGCCGTCGAACCGCCGTCGCCGGTGGCGATGGCGTCGGCGGTGGTCTGGATCAGCTCGGCGGTCAGGATCGGAGAGCTCTCGTCGCCCACCCGGACGTCGGCCTGGCTGGCGAAGGCGTCGGCGTCGGTGACCGGGGAGGGGTCGGGGGCGCTCTGCTCCACCCCGGCGTCGCCTTCCACGGTGGTGGCCACCACCTCGGGCAGCGTGCCCGAACCGGCCACCTCGGCGTTGGCGGCCTCGGCCTGGTTGGTGCTCTCAGAGCTCGTGGCCCGGGAGGTGCTGCCCAGGACCGTGGCGGCCAGCAGCCCCGCCACCTGGCCCTCCGCCAGGGTCCCCTCGTCGCAGGCCGGATCGGGGGCCGCCGGGTCGCAGTCGTTCTCCTGGGAGGGGAAGTGGGTGTCGGCCCGGGCGGACTCGGCGTTCTCCACGCCGGGGGTGTCGCCCTTGACCGCCACCGCGAAGCCGTCGGCCACCAACTCGCCGGCGCCGAACCCGCCGGTGTCCATGCCCGCTTCGGACCGGGAGATGTCCCCGCGGGTGGGGAAGGTGGTGGTCGGGTCGTCAGGGTCAGGCACCAGGGGCGTGTTGACCTGGATGGCCTGGCCATGGGCGCTGCCCGTGGCGACCTGCACCGTGGTGACCGCGCCGGCGGTGGAGGGCGCCGCCACGAGGCTGGCCAGCAGCACCAGGCCGGGGAGCAGGCGGGCGGACCGGCGGATGTCGCTGATCATGCGTTCCCCCTTGTTGTGGCGGCTTCCGCCGCGACTGTCCGCGGCCACCGCAGGCGGCGGCGGGCCAGGCGGGTCAGGCTCCGGAGGGCCATCAGGCGGGCGCGCAGGCGCTGGGCCGGGGTGGTCAGGTCGCGGCTGCGGTCCCCGTCGTGGACGGCGACGACCACGCCGATCACGTCGTCGGCCTCGAACCGGGTGGCACGGTCGCTGGCGTCGCCCATCTCCCGCGGTGTGCGGCGAGTCACGACGCGGTGGACCACCAGTCCCCCCTGGGTGCGGAAGACGGCGACGTCACCCGGGCGCAGGCGGTGGGGGCGGGACCGGGCCACGAGCATGGCCCCGGGAGGGACCGAGGGCAGCATGCTCGTGCCCGTGGTGCGAAGAACCGTAGACCCCGTGCCCGTCATGCCCGGTGGGTCCTTCCTCGGCCGGTTGCCCGACCCTTGACGACACGCTCATCAGGCTAGGGAGGCGTGATGCTGATGCGTACGTCGGTTGTTGTACGTTTTCTCACTCCTAGCCGGTCATATATGGATAAATCGGTCATGTATGGAATGACGGGGACCGTCAGTTGCCCCCGGCAGAGGGATACACGGCCTCGCAACAGCCCCGAATGAGCTAGCCCGGCCAGGAGGGCCGCCACGTGTTCTTCGCGTCGGCCCCTCTCGGCGTTCACGCATGGGCTCGCGGACCGAGCTGTGCCGTAGAGGCCCAGCGCCGCGCGCCGCCGGCGCACCGTGGCCTGGGGGATGTCACCGAGGGTGGTGACTCGCCTCGCGCGTCGAAGCGCGGAGAGGAAGCAAAGTCACCACAGGGCCCGCGGGCCTACGCCCAGAGGGTGTTCTGCAGCCGCTCGGCGATCTCGTCGACGTCGCCGGGGTCGTAGGCGCCGGTGGAGACGTACTTCCAGCCGTCGTCGGGGCTGATCACCACGACCTTGGAGCCTGGCGGCAGCCGGTGGGGGGCGCACACGCGGCGGGCCACGTGCAGCGCCGCGCCGGTGGAGGGGCCCACGAACACGCCCTCGCGGTG
>CAYQMQ010000080.1:6715-8979 GCA_964418395.1 uncultured Actinomycetota bacterium | reverse complement strand
CGTCGTGCAACGGCACCACCGCCACCGCGTCGAGGTGCTCGACGACCTCGCGGGAGGACTCGCTGCCGTCGGGAAAGCGCACCCGGTCGACGCGCACGCGTGACAGGTGGCCGTCGTAGACGAGGTCGCTCGAGGTCACGGTGACGTCCATGCGTGGCTCCGTCTCGTGTCAAGATCGCGGATCGGTCGGGGCGGGGCGCCGGCCGTCGGTCGCGGGGCGCGTGTGCGCCGTGGCCCTGCCTCAGGCCACCGGCGCGCCGGGCTCGACGCCGTCGTCCACGCTGAGCAGCGACACCGTGCCGTCCGGCTGGAGGCCGCCGAGCACGAGGAACTCGCTGGTAAAGCCCGCGATTCGCTTGTCGCCGAGGTTGAGCGCCCCGATGACCAGTCGGCCCAGCAGCTCGTCACGGCGGTAGTTGGTGACCTGGGCGCTGGTGCGCAGACGGCCGACCGCGGGGCCGAAGTCCACGACCAGCTTCCATGCGGGCGTGCGCGCCTCGGGGAAGTCGGCGACATCGACCACCCGGCCCACCCGCAGATCCAGGTCAAAGAACGTCTGCGGTTCGACGGGGTCTTTGCGCGCGGGCTGGTCGGTGGCGTCCCGTTCGGCGCTCATGGACGGCTCGCGGGCGTCACGCGGGCTCGTTGCCGGGCTTCCACTTGATGCCACAGCCCATGGACGGCTGTTGCTCGACCGGGACGGGCTGGCCGGCGAGCAGCGCGTCCAGCGCCGCGCGCAGGTCGCGGCCGTCCACGGGCTCGTCGTTGCGCGGCCGCGAGGGGTCCATCTGGCCGCGGTAGGCAAGCCGGTGGTCGCCGTCGAAGACGAAGAAGTCCGGCGTGCACGCCGCGCCATAGGCTCGCGCGACCTCCTGGCTGTCGTCCAGCAGATAGGGGAAGCGGAACCCGGCCGCTTTCGCCTGGTCCCGCATCCCGTCCGGGCTGTCCTCGGGGTAGCGCGCCACGTCGTTGGCGTTGATCCCGACCACACCGACCCCGCGGTCGAGATACTCGGCGGTCAGCCGGCCCAACGCGTCCTGCACGTGTTTGACGTAGGGACAGTGCACGCACAGAAACATCACCAGCGTGGCATCGCGGCCGGCCACGTCGGCGAAGGTCCACTCGCGCCCGTCGACATCGGGCAGGCTGAACGATGGCGCGGGCGTGCCCAACGACAGCATCGTCGACTGTTCGGCCATGGGCGCCTCCTCCTCATCACGTCCGTCTCGACGGGCCATCCTAGGCTTGAGGGCCGCGCCGACGACGGCCGTGCCCCAGGGTCCGGGGGGTCCGCCCACAGGGGCCCGCCCGTCTCTCAGGGCCCGCCCACCTCTCAGGAGTCCGCCCAGAGGTGCCCACCCGGCCACCCCCGGGGGTTATATTCGGTCTGGCGGGATCCCGTGGCGATCGTGACCATGGGCGCCTGCATCGGCGTCAGCCGCCCGCACCGGCGAGGGCTCCTGGGAGGGAAGCATGGCAGCCAGCATACGGGGAACGGCCGTGACGGCCGCGATCGCGGTCATAGCGTCGCTCGGCCTGTTGCTTCCGGGCACGCCGACCGTGGCTGTCGGCGCAGAGCAGGGGCGCCTGTCCGTCGCCCCCGAACGGGGGCCCGCGGGAAGCCACGCACGGGTCGACGGCGCCGGCTTCGGTGACGACCGGGCGGTGCAGATCCGGTGGGAGCCCACCGGCGAGCGCCTGGGCACGGCCACGGGGCCGAAGTTCTCGATCACGGTGAGTATCCCCGGCGACGCCGCCGAGGGAAGCCACGCCATCGGGGCCCGCAGCGAGTCCCGGGACGCCGGGGCCGGGGACGCGCCGCAGGCCACGACCCCCTTTACGGTCACCGCCGCGGACGATCCCGACGACGTGGCCGCGGGCGAGGACGACGACCCCGGCTCGGCTGCTGAGGAGGAAGCTGGCGCGGACCAGCCCGCCGACGACGACGGCGACGACGAGTCAGATGACTCCGATGGCGAGGACCACACCGGCGAGCCTGACGGCGACGGTGACGCCGGCGACGCCACCGGCGACGGCGGAGAGGACCCATCTGCGGAGAGCGACGGCTCTGGCGCCGACGACGACAGCGAGCCGTCCGAAGACCCACAGTCCCCAGAGGAGGCCGACCGCGGATCGGGCGACGGTGACGGCGGGTCCAGCGGCGGCACGTCCGGGGAAGGCGCCCCGCAACGCACGAGCATGTCACCGAACCCGGACGATGACGCCCCCGCCGAGTCCGACGGGCAGAACACCGACAAGCAGAA
>CAYQMQ010000080.1:0-6615 GCA_964418395.1 uncultured Actinomycetota bacterium | reverse complement strand
GCAGAACACCGACAAGCAGAACACCGACAAGCAGAAAGCCGACGGGCAGAAAGCCGACAGCGACGAGCGCGGCCCAAAGCCCGACCCAGAGCCCCGCTCAGAAGAGAACGAACCGAGCGATCCCATCGAGACCCCGTCCGCCAAGCCCGAGACGGTGACCGCGGCCGCCGGCGAGACCGATGACGGCAGCGCGTCGTCGACCGAGGAGGATCGGTCCTCGGCCACGACGTATCGCAAGTCGTCGAGCGACCCGCCGGCCGCCGTCTCTCACGAGGTGGGAGAGGTGCAACCCAGCGCCGTTGAAGAGCCCCCGGAGGTCGACTTCGCCGCCGTGTTCGACGGGGAGGCGTTCCAGGGCGAAGAGGCGCCCGCTCCCGAAGTCGCGGCCGAGGAACGTGCCCAGCCTGACGCCGCGGTCCGTGAGCGGCTCGCCACAGCCGGCGGTCCCCGAACCCAGCAGGTTCCTGCCGCGACGGAACCGTCCGCGCCGCAGGGAACCCCAGCCGCCGTCGGCACGCAGGCGGCGGCCCCGAACTCGGAGGAGATCAGCTTGCTGGTGTTGCTGGGCACCAGCGGCGCCCTGCTCGTCTGGCACCGTCGTCGTCAGCCGCTTCTCAGGCGGTGATGACGCACTCGGCGCGCCGGAGCACCCCGGCGTCGACGACCTGATCGCCGGCCATCCGCTCGCCCTTGTGGCCGTAACGGGTCAGCACCACCTCCGGCTGGCGAGCCCCGGTTGCCGGAACCGTTTGGAAGCCGAGCCAAACCTCGAGCTCGCCGGGGGGCCAGCCCCCAGTGTCGAGGGTGACGGTGAACCGGCCCCCGGCCACCTCCGCGGTGCCGTCCTCGCGGAAGCTGGGATGCAGGGCGTGGGTGACCTGCCAGGAGACCAGCGCCCCGTCGGGCACCGTCGCCCGGCCGTCGACCACGAGCCCGCCACCGTCCCGGCGGGCTTCCGCCTCGAGCGTGACGTCCGTGGCGTCGTCGACCATGGCCGGGCCGCCCAGCGTCAGCGCACCACGGACGGCGGCGTGTCGTCGAGCGCGACGTCGGGGTCGGGCAGGCGGCCAGTCCGGGCACGCATCCGCTCGGCGGCGGCGCCGACGAAGTCACGGAACAGCGGCTGCGGCCGCGTGGGCCGGCTGCGGAACTCGGGGTGGAACTGGCAGCCCACGAACCAGGGGTGATCAGCCAGCTCGACCATCTCGACCAAGCGCTCGTCGGGGCTGACGCCGGCGACGGTCAGGCCGGCGGCCTCCAGCCGCGACCGATAGCGGTTGACCACTTCCCAGCGGTGGCGGTGGCGCTCGTAGACGACCGCTTCGTCGTAGGCGGCGTGGGCGTGGGTGCCCTCGACGAGCTTGCACGGATATGTCCCCAGCCGCATCGTGCCGCCCATGTCGGCGAGGTCGCGCTGGTCGGCCATCAGGTCGATGACGGCCTCGGGCGTCTCGGGGGCGAACTCGCTGGAGTGGGCGTCGGCGAGGCCGAGCACGTGGCGGGCGAACTCGATCACGGCGACCTGCAGGCCAAGGCAGATCCCCAGATACGGGATCAGCCGCTCCCGGGCGACGCGGGCGGCCGAAACCTTGCCTTCGATGCCGCGCACGCCGAACCCGCCCGGTACCAGTATCCCGTCGGTGCCGGCCAGCGCGTGCCGCGCCGCGCTGGGGTTGGCGAGCTCGTCGGCGGGCACCCAGCGGATGTCGACGTCGACGCTGTGGTGGACGCCGGCGTGACCGAGGGCTTCCACCACCGAGAGGTAGGCGTCGGGCAGCTCCGTGTACTTGCCGACCACCGCGATGTCGACGCGGTCGCTGGGCTCCAGCGCCCGGCTCACCAGACGCTTCCATTCGACCAGATCGGGTTCGACGGCGGGGTCGAGGCCGAGCCGTCGGACCACGAAGTCGTCCAGCCCCTCGTCGCGCAGCACCAGTGGCACCGCGTACAGGCTGTCGGCGTCGTGAGCGCTGACCACCCCGTCGAGGTCGATGTCGGACATCATGGCGATCTTGCGTTTGAGCTCGCCGTCCAGCGCCCGGTCGCTGCGACACACCAGCGCGTCCGGCTGGATCCCGATCGAACGCAGCTCGCGCACCGAGTGCTGAGCCGGCTTGGTCTTGAGCTCGCCGGTGGGGGCGATGAACGGCACCAGGGCACAGTGGACGTAGCAGATGTGCTCGCGGCCGACGTCGTAGCGCAGCTGGCGGATCGCCTCCAGGAACGGCAGGCCTTCGATGTCGCCCACGGTTCCGCCCACTTCGGTGATCACCACGTCCGCGTCCTCGCCGAGGGCCAGGATGCGTGCTTTGATCTCGTCGGTGACGTGGGGGATCACCTGCACGGTCTTGCCGAGGTAGTCCCCCCGACGCTCCTTGGCGATGACCGTCTGGTAGATCTGCCCGGTGGTCACGCTCGACGAGCGATGCAGGTTCTCGTCGATGAAGCGCTCGTAGTGGCCCAGGTCGAGGTCGGTCTCACCGCCGTCCTCGGTGACGAACACCTCGCCGTGCTCGAAGGGGTTCATCGTGCCCGGGTCGACGTTGACGTAGGGATCCAGCTTCTGCATCAGCACGCGGTGCCCGCGCGCTTTCAGCAGGCGGCCCAGCGACGCGGCGGTGATGCCCTTGCCCAGCGACGACGAGACGCCGCCGGTGACGAGGATGTGCTTGGCCACGCGCCCTCCTCCTGTGCCGCTCGAGTCGCGAAGCGGTGGTGGCCGCTGCGCAGCGCACTCTTGCACCGGCGGGATCGCCAACTCGGCCCTGCGTCCTGACGGTAGCACCGGGTCCGAACGGCGCCAACGACGTGGCTCCGCGGCCGCGGGTCGGCGTCGCTCACCCGCCTCCGGCGCTGTCGACGTCCATGGTGGTCGGCGCGCCGGCCGGCCCCATCTCGACCGCGACCTGGGCAACGCCGTCGGCCACCAGGCGCGGCGCAGCCAGCGTCTCGCCGGTCTCCACCGCGTCGCCGAGTCCGACGCGGGGGTGGTGCAGGCCGGTGAGCGTCACGTGCAGCGCCGGCCGCGACTCGGGGCTGAGCACGAGCCGCCAGTCCGTTCCGTCGGCGGTGGGGTACTCGCTGACCTCCTCGACTTCGCCGGACACGGGGGCGCGTACCCAGTCCCCCGCGGTCATCGAGATGACGGCAGCGCTGGTTGCCGGACGCCCGCGCCCGGCCGGCGCGGCCACCGCGAACTCGGGGCCGTCGTCGGACTCGTCGATGAGGGAGGTGTCGAACCCTTCCGGGTTGGCGTTGGCGGTCAACGTGCCGCGCGGCCGCAGGGGCACGGCACCGACCCGCCGGCCTTGGGTGAAGTGGACGCCGAGCGGCTCGGCGGTGGGCGATCGCAGCGCGACCTGCTCATAGCGGGCGAACGTCGGGGGTTCGCCGGCTGCATCGTCGTCACCGGGCTCGCCACGGCGAGCACGCTCCGCTCGTTCCTCGGCGTCGGGGCGACGCGGCTGGATCATGTCGCTCACGTCCACCTCCGGAGCGCCGGCCAGATCGCCCCGGTTCCCGTCAGCGTCCCCGCCCCCGCTGAGCATCGAGGTGGCGGCCAGGACCGTCAGCAGCGCCAGACCCGCCAGAACCCACGTGGGGGTCCGGCGGACCCGGACGTGCAAGCGCGGACGCCGCCGAAAGCGGCGTCCGACCGGCCGTGACCATCGGGCTCGCTCCGGTGGCCGCAACCGCGACACCCGAGACAATTCGGAACGCATGAGCCACCACATGCCGCGCGTGGGTGGGGAAGATGACCGAGACAGCCCGCATTGCCGCCAACGGCTGCGGCAAAGCCTAGCCGAGCTCGAGGCTCACGTCACGCACGTTTGGC
Source organism: uncultured Actinomycetota bacterium (assembly GCA_964418395.1). Lineage (GTDB taxonomy): Bacteria > Actinomycetota > Nitriliruptoria > Euzebyales > Egibacteraceae > QS-5-72-10. The sequence goes on along the minus strand of CAYQMQ010000080.1, from coordinate 2,780 downwards.
GGCGGCTCGCAATTCCGCGGCGTGGCCGGCGGCCAGCTCGCTGTCGGTGGCCCCGGACAACATGCGCGACAGCTCCGCCACCCGGGCGTCCTCGTCGAGGGCGGCCACCCGGGCGACGGTGCGGCCCTCGTCGGTGCCGGCTTTGCTCACCGTCAGGTGCGCGTCGGCGAACGCGGCGATCTGGGCCAAGTGGGTCACGCACAACACCTGGCGCCCGCGCGCGAGGTCGGCGAGCTTGCGGCCGACCTCGCTGGCCACGCCGCCGCCGATGCCGGCGTCGATCTCGTCGAAGACCATGACCGGGGTGTCGTCGGCGTCGGCCAGCGCCAGCCGCACCGCCAGCGCCACCCGGCTGCGTTCGCCGCCGCTGGCGGCCTTGGCCAGCGGCAGCGGCGGCTCGCCGGGGTTGGCGGCCAGCACGAAGCGCACCTGGTCGGCTCCGTCGGGGCCGGGATCGGCATCGGACACCTCGACGGTGAAGCGCGCCCCCTCCATGGCCAGGTCGCTCAGGTGGGAATCGACCTCGGCCGCCAGGCGCTCCCCGGCCTCGCGGCGAGCCGCCCGCAGCCCTTCAGCGGCCGCGTCGCGCTCGGCCCGGGCGCGGTCGACGGTCTCGGCGAGCTCGGCCGCGCGTTCCTCGCCGCCGGCGAGGCGGTCGGCTTCGGCCCGGGCCTCGGCCGCGTAGGCAGCCACCGCCGCGGCGTCGGCGCCGTACTTGCGGCACAGGTCGGTCAGCGCAGCCTTGCGGGCCCGCAACGTGGCCAGGCGCTCCTCGTCCACCTCGATGTCCTCGGCGTAGGCGCGCAACGCGAACCCCAGGTCCTGCGCCTCGGCGGCGAGCCCCTCGAGCCGCTGGGCGTGCTCGTCAAGGGCGGGGTCGGTGCCCGCCATCTGCCGCAGCGTGGTCACCCCGCCGCCCAGGGCGTCGCGGGCGCCGCCATCGCCGCCCACCGCGTCCGCGGCGGCCCACGCGGCGGCGGCCAGCTCCTCGGCGTGGGCCAGGCGGGCCAGCTCGGCGTCGAGGGCCTCCTCCTCCCCGGGCTGGGGGTCGACGGCGTCGATCTCGGCGAGCTCATGGCGGAGCCGGTCCAGCTGCCGGGCGCGGTCGCGCTCGTCGCCGCGCAGACGGGCGAGCTCGACCTCGGCTTGGTGGCACTCGCTCCACGCCCGCTGATACGCCGTCAACCGCTCGGCGAGCGTGTCGTCCCCGGCGCGATCCAACAGCGTGCGCTGCCAGCGCTCGTCGCCCAACCGCGCCGAGTCGGACTGGGCGTGGACCTCCACCATCGAGCCGAGCACCTCGGCGAGGGCGCCCACCGGCGCCATGCGCCCGCCGAGCCGGGCCTTGCTGCGCGCCGACCCCCCGTCCGCCGCGATCTCGCGGGCGGCGACAAGCTCCTCCTCGTCGTCGCTCCAGTCCGCTGCGGCCGCCGGCGGCGGGGCCACGCGCGCTTCCACCAGCGCCTGGCCGGCGCCGGCGCGCACTTGGTCAGCGTCGGCTCGCTCGCCGCGCAACAGCTGCAGCGCCCCCACGACCATCGTCTTGCCGGCACCGGTCTCGCCGCTGACCACCGTCAGCCCGGGCGACAGTTCCACGGTGACGTCGTCGAGGACGCCGAGGTCCCGGATGTGCAGCTCGTGGATCCGCATCGCCGTGGAGTGTAGGTACCGACGGCCACCACGCGGCCGAGGTTTTCCAGCGCCGCCACGCGGGTGACCGCGCCGGCCGCCCCGCGGGTCAGGCCAGCCGGAACTTGGCGCGCACCCGGGCGTAGAAGTCGAACTCGGACAACCGGCCGAGCCGGACCGGCTCGCTGCCGCGGCTGACCTCCACGCGCCCGCCGGGCGGCACGGTCAGCGACTCCCGACCGTCCACCCCGACCAGACAGCGGCTGTGCTCGGCCGGGGCCACGACGAGATCCTCGGCCGGATCGATGACCACGGTGCGGTCGAACAGAGAGTGGCTGGCGACCGGGGTCAGCAGGATCGCGTCAACGCGGGGCGACAGGATCGGGCCGCCGGCGCTGAAGGCATAGGCGGTCGAGCCGGTCGGTGTGGCCAGGATCACCGCGTCGGCGGGGATGCGAGCAAAGGCCGTCCCGCCGATGCTGACGTCGAGGACCACCAGCCGCTGGGGGCTGTCACGCTCCACCGAAGCCTCGTTCAACGCCCAGCTGGTGGACGTCGCGGCCCCGTCGGCATCACGCACCGTGATCGACAGCGTCATCCGCTCCTCGATGTCGAGGTCGCCGTGGGCCAGGCGCGGCACGACATCGGGCAGATCCTCCTGTTCGATCTCCGACAGGAAGCCCAACCGGCCGAGGTTGACGCCGACCACCGGCACCTTGTGGTCGCGCACCATCGCCGCGGCGCGCAGCAGCGTGCCGTCACCGCCGAGGACGACGACGAGGTCGAGCCCGCCGCCGAACGCCTCTGCCGGCCGGTGGGTGACGCCGTCGGCTTGCCACCCGTCGCCGGTGCATCCGATCACCGCCGCGCCCTCGGCCTGCAGACGGCGGGCGGTGTCCGCCGCGGCGGCTCGCGCGTGCTCGCGCCCGCCGTGCACCACCAACCCCACCCGCGTGCCGGTCATGCGGGCATCGTCCCACACCGCGACGATCCTTCGCACAGCGACCGTCCGGGCGCGGACATCGCGGTGGGGGCCAGGAGGCTCACCCGCGCCCCGCCGCGTCGTCGACGGCGGCGACCGCCGCCGCGTCCGGGTCGGCCTCGCCGTCGGCCCGCAGCCACCAGAAGAACTCCACGTTGCCGGCCGGCCC
>CAYQMQ010000079.1:0-9079 GCA_964418395.1 uncultured Actinomycetota bacterium | reverse complement strand
GCCCTCGGCTTGCTCGGCCCGCTCGTGGCGGGCGTGGTGCGCTTCTACCCGCTGGAGGAGGCCGGGCTGTGGAAAGGTGATCGGCTGGCGGTGCTGCCGGCGTTCCGGCACCACCGGTTGGGGCCGCCGTTGGTGCGCTTCGCGGTGCGCACCGCTGCCGACGCCGGCGGGGAGCGGATGATCGCCTACGTCCAGCCGCAGAACGTGAGCATGTTCGTGCGGCTGGGCTGGGAGCCGGTCGGCGAGCCCGTCGAGTACGTCGGCCGGCCCCACCAGCAGGTGGCCATCGACCTCGCCGCCCACGCGTCGCGTGGCTGAGCGTCACGCGAAGCGGTCGGGCTCGGTCGCCGTCGACGGCGCGGTGAGCCGGGTGACCGGCTCGTGACGCACGTCGGTGACCAGCGCCTCGTCCCCGTCGAGGCAGACCCGCAGCCGGCCGGTGTCGTCGAGGCGGCCGACGGGGGCGCACGACAGCCCCCGCGCCGCGAACCGGGAGGCGCACTCCTCGGCGCGCTCGGGCGGCGCGCAGAGCAGGAACCCGTAGGAGGGAAAGACGCGGACCCACGTCTCCACCGCCACGTCGGCTGGACGCGGCAGCGCCTCCAGATCCAGGGTCACCCCGCAGCCGCTGGGTTCGAGCAGCATGGCCAGCGACCCCAGCAGCCCGGCCATGCTCACGTCCTTGGCGGCGGCGCAGTCACCCTGCTCGGCGACCTCGGCCAGCAGCGCCACGTCCCCGGGCAGCTCGGCGCCGCGTTCGGCGAACGAGGGAAAGAACAGGAAGTCGCTGCGCAGCTGCCCTTGCAGGGCGCAGGCGTACAGCAGCACCTGGCCGGGCCGGGCCCGTCGGCTCGACAGCAGCGTCTCGGCCCGGCCCAGCGCGAACGCCGACAACGACGACGGCCCGTCGCGCACGGTCAGGTGGCCGCCCAGCAGCGGCACGCCGTACCGCTCCGCGGCCCACCGCATGCCCTCCAGGGCAGAGCGGGCGGCCGGCTCGCGCGCCACCAGGGTGTCCAGCAGGCCCAGGCAGCGTCCGCCCATGGCAGCGATGTCGTTGACGTTGGCGATCACCGCGCCGATGCCCGCGCCGTGCGGGTCCTGCTCGACGAAGGGGGGCCACAACGCCTCGCCCGCCGCCAGCAGGTGCCCGTCGCCGTTGGGCAGCGCCGCGGCGTCGTCGCCGGGGCCCTGCACCCAGTCGCTGCCGCCCAGCACCTCGGACACCAAGCCCAAGTGCGCTTTCTGGCGCACGCCCGGATCCTCGCGGAAGTCCTCGACGATGCGGCCGAGCATCGTGGAAGCACGCATTGCGACTACTATAGATGCGTACCTACTATGATAAAACCATGACGCGCCCGGACTTCCTGTCGCTGCCTCGGCGTAGCGAGAAGCCCCGACGAGCCGGCGTCACGCACGTGCTCGATGCCGGCATGCCCCACTCGGCCGTCGAGGATGTGCTGGACAGCGCCGGCGAGGCGATCGACGTGTGGAAGCTCGGCTGGGGCACGGCGTATCTGGACCCGGCGCTGTCGCTGAAGGTCAAAACCTGCGCCCGCCACGGCATCCTCGCCTGCCCGGGGGGCACCCTGCTGGAGGCCGCCTGGCTACAGGGCGCGACGGAAGCCTTCTTCGACTGGGCCGAGGCCGCCGGGTTCGAGACCGTCGAGGTATCCAACGGCGTGTCGGGCATGGCGGCTCAGCACAAGCGGCGACTCATCGAACAGGCCGCCGAACGCTTCACGGTGCTGGCCGAGGTGGGCTCCAAAGATCCGCACGCCCCCATCTCGCCACAAGCGTGGGCGGACGAGGCCGAGCGGGATGCCGGGGTCGGCGCGCGCTGGATCCTCGCCGAAGGCCGGGAGAGCGGGAAGGCGGGCCTGTACCGCGCCGACCGCTCGGTCCGCGAGGAGGTGGTCGAGGCGCTGGTCGACCGGGTCGGCCTGCCGCGGCTGGTGTTCGAAGCCCCCCACAAGAGCCAGCAGGCGTGGCTGTTGCGGCGGTTCGGCCCCGAGGTGAACCTCGGCAACGTCGCCCCCGCCGAGGTGTTGGGGCTGGAGGCGCTGCGCCTCGGCCTGCGGGCGGACACGCTGCCGAGCCTGCTGCCGCCCGGCGCCGTCGAACGGCCATGACCGCGAACCTGGTGCCCGATCGGGACCGGGCCGTCTCGGTCACGGCGCTGACGGGCGCGCTGACCCCCGAGCGGGTGCGCCAGCAGCTGCTCGGCCGCGAGGCCTACCGCCGGAGCCGGTACGCGGTCGTGTGGGCCGGCGACGAGACCGCCGTCGCGCGGCTCACGCTCGCCGACACCGACCCGCTGATGTCACCGATCGTCGGGGTGGAGGTGCTGGCCGGCCCCGACGAGACCGTGTGGCTGGAGGCCGACGACGTCGACACCGGCGTGCCCGCCCAGATCGTGGCCGCCGCGCGGGCACGCGCCCCCGGCGCCCGCTGCGTGGTGGTGCGGGGTCGCTACGCCCACGTCAGCTTCGTGCTGGACCCCGAGCCGGTGCGGGTGCGCGTGGTCGACGTGATCCCGCCGGAGCCGGCCAAGTTGATGGACCAGGCCCAGCGCATCATCGACGTGGACGAGGACCTGCCCCCGATCGAGCTGGTCGCGGACCTGGTGGACGTCCGCCGGGAGGCCGCCACCCACCCGCGCGCCAGCTACCTGCTGCCGTGCCGCGGCGGCGGCGAGCTGCCCGGCGACACCGCGGTGGCCTATCTGGACGAGCGACCCCCGCGCCGGGAGTGGACGCTGATCGGCTGCCAGCGCTCGTGCGAGCTGCACGCCTGGTTCTACGGCGACGTGCCGGAGGTGATCGACTTCTGCCCCCGCCTGCGCCCGCCCGGGGACGAGCCGACGCTGGCCAAGTGCTGCCAGATCGAGCACGGCGTCGACTCCGACCCCGACACCCGCACGGTGGTGGTCCCGTGGGGGGCGACGCTCGCCGAGGTCCGGGCCGGCCTGCAGCAGCTCGTCGACGCGCGGGAGCCGACATGGGCGCTCGCCTGACCGACTTCGCCGCGTTCTCCCACCTGTGGGGCAGCGACGACGCCCGGGCGGTGTTCGCCGAGCCGGCGGTGTATCAGCGCTGGCTCGACGTGCTCGTGGCGCTCAGCGACGCGCAAGCGGAGCTCGAGCTCGTGCCGGCGCAGGCGGCCGCGACCCTGCGGCGCGAGCTGCGCGTCGAGCGGCTCGACTTCGAGCGGCTGGCCGCCGAGACCCGCCGCAGCGGCCACTCGACCCTCGGCTTCATCCGCGAGCTCGCCCACCACGTGCCCGCCGACGCGCACGCCTGGCTGTACTACGGCGCCACGGTGCAAGACCTCACCGACACGGCCACGGCCGTGGCCGTCCGCGACATCCTCGCGCTGATGTGGCGCGATCTGCGCCACGTGGAGGGGAGCGTGCTCGAGCTCGCCCGCCTCCACCGGGACACGCCGATGCTGGGCCGCACCCACGGCCAGGGAGGGTCGCCCACCACGTTCGGGCTGAAGGCGGCCTCCTGGGCCGACGAGCTCCGCCGCTGCCTGCACCGGCTCCGCGAGGCGGCCCCCCGCATCCTGACCGGCCAGCTGGGCGGCTCGGTGGGCACGCTGGCGTTCTTTCCCGAGTCCGGCCCCCAGCTGCGGGCTCGCTTCTGCGAGCGCCTCGGGCTGGCCGACCCTGGTGTGTCCTGGCTCACCGCCCGCGACCGGCCGGCCGAGCTCGGCCACCTGCTGGAGCTGGCCACGGGCGCCCTGGCCCGGGTGGGCAACGAGGTGTATCAGCTGCAACGCAACGAGATCGGCGAGCTGCGCGAGCCGGCCGGCGAGGCTTCGGTGGCCAGCATCACCATGCCGCACAAACGCAATCCCGAGGCCAGCGAGCATCTGGTCACCCTCCACCGGCTCGTGGTCTCCAACGCCCAGGTGCTGGGCGACGGCCTCGTCGGCGAGCACGAGCGCGACGGGCGCAGCTGGAAGGCCGAGTGGGTCGCGCTGCCGGAGGCATGCCTGCTGGCCTGCGCCGCCGCCGAGCTGGCCCGCGGGATCGTCGACGGGTTGGAGGTCGACGCGGCGGCGATGCGCCGCAATCTGGACGCCACCGCGGGGTATGCGGCCTCGGAGAGCGTGCTGACGGCGCTGTCGGCCCACCTCGGCAAGCACGCCGCCCAGGAGCGCCTCCAACACGCCCTGGCCGCCGGCTCGGCCCGCGGGCGCACGCTGGCAGAGGCGCTGCGCGCCGACCCCGAGATCACCGCGCACCTGGACGAGGCCACGCTGGCGCGCCTGGTGCGCGAGCCCGACACGGGCAGTGCCCCGGCGATGGTGGACCGGGTCGTCGACCGAGGCCACCGCGAGCGGGCCGGCGAGCCGGAGGCGGGCCCGTGACCACCACCGGGACGATGCTGGCGGCGCTGCCCACGCCACTGACCCGGGCGGCCGGCCTCGAAACGGCGCTGGGCTGTCCGCCGCTGTACGTCAAGCGCGACGACCTCACCGGCTTCGCGTTCGGCGGAACGAAGGCGCGGGCGGTGGAGGCGTTGATCGGTGACGCGACCGCGAGCGGCTGCGACGTCCTCGTGGTCGGAGGCGGGCCCACCTCCAACCTCGTGGCGCTGGCGGCGGTGGCGGCCCGCCGCGCCGGCCTCGACGTCGTCGCCGTCTTGTACGGCACGCGGCCGGGGCCCCGATCGGTGAACGCCGCGCTGCTGGCCGAGGTGGCCACGGACGTGCGGTGGACCGGCACGGCCGAGCGGGACTCGGTGGACACCGCCCTGCCGGAGGTCGCCGACGCCCTCGCCGGCGAGGGTCGCCACCCCTACGTGGTGCCGCGGGGCGGGGCCACGGGGGTGGGCACCGCCGGGACGGCCCGTGCCGTCGCCGAGCTCGACGGCCAGCTCACGGCGGCGGGCGTCGCCCCGGAGGTCGTGGTCGTGGCCACCGGCTCGGCGGGGCTGCAGGCCGCGCTCGTGGCCGGTGCCGAAGCCGGCGGCCATCCCTGGCGGATCGCGGGCGTGTCGGTCAGCCGCCCGCTGGACGAGTGCCGCCGGCGCGTCCACCGTCTGGCCCACGACTGCGCCGAGCTGCTGGGCTGGCCCGCCCCCCCGCCCGACCGCGTGGAGGTGCGCGACGGGCGCGGGCCCGGCTTCGGGGTGCCCTCGCCCGAGGGCGCCCGGGCGGCCCGGCTCGCGCTGGAGACCGAGGGCCTGCTGCTCGACCCGGTGTACACCGCCAAGGCGGCCGCGGCCGTGCCCGAGATCGCCGGCGACGCCGACGGGCCCGTGGTCTTGTGGCACAGCGGTGGGACGCCCGCCGTCTGCGACCGGCTGGCCCACCGCACGGCGGTGGACGGCGAGGAGGCCACATGACCGAGTCGCCCCGGCCGCCGTCGTCGGCGGCTCCCGAGCTGGTGGAGGCGGGGTTCGCCGTCGAAGTCGCCGACGCCCCGCTGCTGCACCACGGGTTGAACCTTGCCGACCTGGCCCACCTCACGGTGTTGCACGAGCGCGGTCTCGTGCCGGATGCGTCGGCCAGCGCCCTGTGCGAGCTGCTGTTGGCGGTGCACGCCAGCCCGGCGGAGTCCTTCCCCTACGACCCCGCCTACGGCGAGAGCTACAACGCGCGGGAGCGCTACTTCTCCGAGCGGCTCGGCTCGGTCGCGGGCTGGCTGCACGCGGGCCGGCCCCGCCGCGAGGCGGTGCGCCTCGCCCTGCGGCTGCGGCTGCGACGCGACGTGGCCGAGCTGGTGCGCGCTGCGGCGGATCTCGTCGGTGCGCTGGCCGAGCAGGGGGAGCGACACGCCGAGACCCGCTTCGCCGACCAGACCTATCTGCAGCAGGCCCAACCGTCGACGTTCGGCCACTATCTGCTGTCGTTCGCCTATCCGGTGGCCCGCGACGCCGACCGTCTGGTGCAGGCGCTGGACTGGCTCAACCGCAGCCCCGGCGGCGCCGGCTGTGTCAACGGCAGCCGCCTGCTGCACGACCGGCGACGCTTGGCCGACCTCCTCGGCTTCGACGGGGTCATCACCCACACCCGCGACGCGATGTGGCAAGTGGACGGGCTGGTGGACCTGGTGTCGTCGTCGGCCAGCCTGGTGACCACCGAGTCCAAGCTCGCCGAGGACCTGGAGATCTACTCGAGCCAGGAGTTCGATTTCGTCGAGCTCGCCGACCACCACAGCCGCGGCAGCGTCCTCATGCCCCAGAAGCGCAACCCGTACGCGCTGTCGGTGCTCCGGGGGCACGCGGGGGTGATGATCGGCAAGGTCACCGAGCTGTTCGCGCTCATGAAAAGCCCCTCGGCGAGAAGCGACAACCTCATCTTCGCCTACGGCGAGGTCCCGCGCGCGGTGGAGGCCGGCCGGCGCGCGACCCGCCTGCTGGCCGGCGTGGTGGCCGACCTGTCGGTCAACGCCGAGCGCATGCGCGCCGCGCTCGACGGCGGCTTCTCCCAGGCCACGGACCTGGCCGAGCACCTCATGGAGCACGCCGGGATCGACTACCGCTCGGCGTATCTGGTCGCCGGCGAGGCCGTGCACCGGGCGGCGGCCAAGGGCCTGCGCGGCGTGGACGTGTCCGCCGAGCTCGTCGACGACGCCGCCCGGGAGGTGCTCGGTCATCCGGTGGCCATGTCCGACGCGGCGCTGCGCTCCGCGCTCGACCCGGCCAACGTCGTGGCCAGCCGCACCGGCGAGGGCGGCGCCGCGCCGGCGGAGGTGCGCCGGATGGCGGCGGAGTGCCGTGATCAGGCGCGCCGGGTGCACGCCGACATCGCCGACCGCACGCAGCGATACGACGACGCCGAGGAGGCCCTGCTTGCCACTGCCGGAGAGCTCGCCCAGCGCCGGACGGTCAGCGACCAGCCGCCGAGCGGAGGTGGTACGACACCTCGGGAGGACGCTTGAGCGTGTTCGACACGTAGCAGTAGCGGGCGGCCACGTCGAGCAGCCCCTCGACCGCCTCGCTGGGCTCGGCCGTGTGCACCTCGACCTCGAGACGGTCGAACCGTGGGCCCTGATGGTGGCCGCGGGCGGTCACCTCGAGATCGGGCGGCAGCGTGACGTCGTGTCGGTTCGCCGCGTACACCATCGCCATGGTGAAGCACGACGCCAGCGAGGCCAGCAGCAGCTCGGTGGGCGCCGGCCCGGCGTCCTCGCCCCCGGCCGAGGGCGGCTCGTCGGCCACCAGCGCGAAGTCCCGCACGGCCATGCGGCAGCGATATCCACCATCCCAGGAGGAGGTGACTTCCATGTCGGCGGATGCTAGCAGCGACGAGCCCCGCTACGGGCTCAGCGACGAGGTCAGCGTGATCAACGTGGGCCTGGCGATGTTCAGCGACGCGATCGCGCAGCAGGGGGCCACCGCCGTCGACGTCGACTGGCGCGTGCCTGCCGGCGGCGACCCGGAGCTCGTCGCGGCGCTGACCCGGCTGCACGGCCGGCACGGCGACCGGATCGCGGCGGCCAACGCCGAGGTCGTGCGACGCCTCGACGAGAGCCAGCCCATGTGCCACGGATTGGCCACGGCCGGCGAGGTCATCGCCGGCATGGACGAGCGGACCCTGCTGCACGCCGGCCCCGCCCAGGACTGGGACGCGTTCTGCGACCCGCTGCGGCGGGCGGTGCGCGCCGCCATCGTCGCCGAAGGGTGGGCCGGTGATGTCGACGAGGCCGAGCGCCTGGTGACCGCCGGCGAGGTGGACCTGGCCCCGGCGACCAGCCACGCCACGGTGGTGCCCATGGCCACGGTGCTCGGCCCGTCCGCGCCGGTCTGGACGATCGAGAACCCCCAGGGCGGCAACTGGGCCTACGCGCCGATCAGCCAGGGGCCGGGCAAGACGCAGTGGATGGGGGTGGAGACCGCCGAGGCGATCGAGCAGCTGCGGTGGCTGCGCGACGTCGCCGCTCCCGTGCTCGACCGGGCCTGGCGCGACGCCGGACCCGTGGACGTGCTGGGCCTGGCGGCCCAGGGCGTCGAGATGGGCGACGACGTGCACGTGCGGGTGCAGGGGTCGAGCGCGCAGCTGCTGCGCCGGCTGGTGCCCTCGCTGGTCGGCCTCGACGACCCCCGGCGTCGCGAGGTCGCCGAGTTCCTGTCGCACAACTACCTGTTCTTTCTCACCCTGGCGATGGGCGCGGCCAAATCGCTGCTCGACTGGGCCGACGGCGTGCCGGGCTCCTCGGTGGTGACGGGGATGACCCGCAACGGCACCACGTTCGGGATCCGGTTGGCCGGCGAGCCCGAATGGGTCGTCGAAGCGGCCCCGCCGGTCGAAGAGGCCATCTACCGCGGCGACTACGGCCCCGAGGACGCCGCCCCCGACATCGGCGACAGCGCGGTCATCGAGCTGATCGGCTTGGGCGGGGCGGCGGCGGCCGCCTCGCCGGCGGTGGCGGCGTTCGTCGGCGGGTCGATGAGCGACGCGATCGCCCGCACCCGCGACATCGGCTTGATCTGCGCCGCCGCCAGCGGCCGCTTCCGCCTGCCGTCGCTCGACTACCGGGGGACGCCGGTGGGCGTGGACGCGCGCCTGATCGCCGAGCTCGACGTCACCCCGGCGATCACCACCGGCGTGCTGCACGCCCGCGACGGCGTGGGCCAGATCGGCGCCGGCGTGGCGCGGGCCCCGCTGGCCTGCTTCCAGCGGGCGGTGCGCGCGCTGGACGCCAGGCTGGAGAGTCAGGCCGACGCCGCGCCGGCCTGACCCCTGCATCGTGTGTCGAATAATCGGCACATCTGTCGATTATTCGACACGCGGGAGTCAGGTATTCGACACACGGATGGGGTCTCGTCCGGCTCGGATCACTCGAGGCTGGCGTCGGTGAGCGCGGCGACGTCCACCGGACCGCCGGCGGCGGCGAACTCGGCGTGCACGTCGGCGCGCAGCTGCTCGTCGCACAGGAAGTCGGCGGCGGTGCGGGCCAGCGCGATCGCGCCGTCCACCACCCCGGTGTCGGCACGGTCGCTCTCGGCCCACTCGGCGAACTCCGGCTGGTGGATCGTCACCGTGGGCGGCGAGATGGCCAACAGCGGATGGATGGCCGGCACGCGCACGCTGACGTTGCCCATGTCGGTGGAGGCCGCCAGCT
>CAYQMQ010000078.1:0-9250 GCA_964418395.1 uncultured Actinomycetota bacterium | reverse complement strand
TTCCTGCTGGGGTGGTACAAGCTGCTGAGCGCCATGTTCGACCCGGTGGTCAACTTCCTGCGGGCGCTGCCGCCGATCGCGCTGATCCCGCTGGTGGTCGTCTACTTCGGCATCGGCGAGTTCGCGCGGCTCAGCGTGCTGGTCTACGCCGCCTTCTTCGCCGGGGTCATCGTGATCTACGAGGGCGTGGTGACCCTCGATCCCATCTACGTCCGGGCGGCCAAGGTCCTCGGCGCCTCCCAGCGAGAGCTCTTCACCCGCATCATGCTGCCGCTGTCGGTGCCCACCATCCTCGTGGCGCTGCGCGTGGCCCTGGGGGTCTCGTGGGCGACCCTCGTGGCCGCGGAGCTGATCGCGGCCCAACAGGGTCTGGGGGCCATGATCCAGGAGGCCGGCAACTTCTTCCGGATCCCCACGATCTACGGCGGGATCATCCTCATCGGGATCGCCGCGCTGCTCATGGACCGTGTGCTGCGCCTGGTGATGAACCGGATGGTGAGCTGGCAGGAGCGCGTGCAATGAGCGACTCGGCCGACCAGTCCGACCCGGCACGCTCGGGCGGCGTCCGCCTGGCCTGCGAGGGCGTGACCAAGGGGTTCGGCGAGGACGAGGACCGCGTGGTGGTGCTCGAGGACCTCGACTTCGAGGTCGCTGACCAGGAGGTGGTGTGCATCGTCGGGCCCAGCGGCTCGGGCAAGACGACGCTGCTGAACCTCCTCGCTGGCTTCTTGGAGCCCGACGGCGGGCGCGTGATGGTCGACGGCCGAGAGGTCCACGGTCCCAGCCCCGAGCGGGGCGTGGTCTTCCAGCAGTACGCCGTCTTTCCGTGGCTGACCGTCGCCGACAACATCGGTTTCGGGCTGACGCTAGGTGCCAACAAGACCTCCGCCAAGCGTCGGCGGGAGATCGTGCAGTACTACACCGAGCTCATGGGCCTGACCGGGTTCGAGAACGCCTACATGAAGACGTTGTCGGGCGGGATGCGCCAGCGCGTGGCCATCGGACGCGCGTACGCGGTCAACCCCGAGATGCTGCTGATGGACGAGCCCTTCGGCGCGCTCGACGCCCAGACCCGCGACCGCATGCAGGAGCAGCTGCTGCAGGTCATGGCTGCCGAGGGCAAGACCGTGGTGTTCGTGACCCACTCGGTCGAGGAGGCGCTGTTTTTGGCTGACCGGGTGATCGTCCTCAGCGCCCGTCCGGCCACCGTGCGCCGCGTCATCGAGGTCGACACTCCCCGCCCCCGTGACCACGAGGTCAAGACCTCGGCGGACTTCGCCGCCCTGCGCCTCGAGGTGGAGAACCTGCTGCGCGAGAGTGACCCGCTGGACCGATGAGGCAGGAGCCGAGGAGGGAGACCCGGAGCCGACCATCGTAACCGTGACACGAGATCCCGAACCGATCGACACTCCAGGAAGGATGCAACATGAAGCCCGCCGTATCGACAAGGACGCTGTGGACAATCCTGGCGCTGACGCTGCTCAGCCTCTTGGTGGCCGCGTGCGCCGGACAGGACGACGACCCCACCGCCGGGACCGAGGACGACGCGACCGAGGACACCGCCGCCGACGACGAGGACGAGGACGCCTCAGGCGATGACGGAGAAACCACCACCCTGGATCTGGGCTATCTGCACACGGTAGCGGTGGACAGCCACATGTGGCTGGCCCAGGAGCGCGGCTACTTCGCTGACGAAGGCCTCGAGATCGAGCCGATCCAGTTCGACAGCGGGATCTCGCTGTCCCAGGCGCTGGCCGGCGGCAGCGTCGACCTCGCCGGCATGGGAGCGGTGATCTCGAACTTCCCCGCCCAGGGCCAGGGCACCGCGGTGCTGGCCAACAACATCGAGGCCGACACCGCCCAGATCTGGGTCGATCCCGAAGCCGGCATCGAGTCGGTGGAAGACCTGGCAGGCCGCGAGGTCGCCACCACGCAAGGCACGACCGCCCACGTGCTGTTGCAGGTGGCCATGGACGACGTCGGCCTGCACTCCGACGAGGTCGAGCTGGTCAACAGCGAGATGCCCACCGCGGTGAACGCCTTCATCTCCGGGTCGGTGCCGGCGCTGGTCACCTGGTCGCCGTTCAACGCCCAGATCGAGGAGAACCGCCCCGAGGCCGAGCTGCTGACCACCGCCAGGGAGTACTTCCCCGAGGCGGCGATCCTGGGTGGCTGGGTGGCCACCAACGACCTCATGGAGCAGAACCCGGAGGCGGTCGACGCGTTCACGCGCGCCTGGCTGCGGGCCAACGAGGACATCGTCTCGAACCCCGACGAGGCCATGGCCACGGTGCACGAGGTCGGCTACGGCGAGAACCTCGAGCTCGAGGACGTGCAGCGCATGTACGACGAAATCCGCTGGTACAGCAACGACGAGTGGGCCGAGCTGTACCGCGATGGCGACGTGGCCGAGTGGCTCGGCCAGGTCAACGAGGTGTTCGTCGAGATCGGCGCGTTCGACGAGCCCACCCCACCGGAGGAGTTCTTCGAGCCCGACGTCTTCCTGGAGGCCTACGAGGAGTGGTCCTCCTGAGCCGTGCGATCGCCGGCGCGCCGCCTCAGGACGCGACATGAGCACCGAGGCGGCGCGCATCGCGGATCTGGGATGGGTTCGGTATGCCCACCAGCTCGCCGAACCCGTCCAGCTGTCGTTCGGGTCCATGCGCGCGCGCCACCTCGTGGTGGTCGTCGTCGAGCTCGATGACGGCACGATCGGGGTCGGCGAGACCTGGACGAACTTCCCCGCGTGGGCGTCCCGCGAGCGAACCCTCACCCTCGACGAGGGGTTGCGGCCTCTGGTCCGCGGGCGTCAGGTCGACGACGTGGCCGCGTTCACCCGCGGCCTGCTCGCCGAGCTGGCGCCGCTGGCGCGGCACTGGGGGGCGTGGGGCCCGGTGTATCAGGCCGTCAGCGGCCTCGACATCGCGCTGTGGGACGCCGTCGGTCGGCGCGAGCGCCTCTCGGTGGCCGAGCTCGTCGCGAGGTCCAGCGGGCGCGCCCATCGGCCGCCCGCCGAGGCGATCTCGGTGTACGCCAGCGGGCTGGGCCCGCAGGGCGCCGTGGAGGCCGCCGCGGGGCCCTACGCGGCCGGAGTTCGGACTCTCAAGCTCAAGGTCGGGTTCGACTTCGACACCGACGCCGCCAACCTCCGTGCGCTGCGCTGTGCCTATCCCGACGCCGGGATCGCCGTCGACGCCAATCAGGCCTGGAGCGTCGATGAGGCTGTGCGGTACGTGCCCCTGCTGTCCGAGGTCGCCTGCTTGTGGGTCGAAGAGCCCCTCGCCACGGAGATGGCCACTCCGCTGGCCGACTTGGCTCGGCGGCTGCCGGCGCCGGTCGCCTTCGGTGAGAACGCCTACGGGCTGTCCATCCTGGCAGAGCTCGCCGGGCGCGAGGCCGTCCAGATCCTGCAGCCGGACGTCACCAAGACCGGTGGCGTCTCCACCGCCCTGGGGGTGTACGACCTCGCCGAGGACCACGGGCTGAGGGTCGTGCCCCACTTCCTCGGCGGCGCCATCGGGCAGGTAGCCTCAGCCCATCTCGTCGCCGGTCGCGACCCGGGGGGACTGTTGGAGATGGACGCCAACCCGAACCCGTTTCGCCAGAACGCGCTACGTGCGCCGCCGGCCGTCGTGGACGGGGCGCTGGCGGTCCCGGTCGGTCCCGGGCTCGGGATCGATTTGGACGTCGATTGGCTCCGCCATCTCCTGGTCGCCCGTTCATCGGGGTCGGGCGTCAGCGCCGTCCTCCAGGAGGTGTGACGCTGCCACTGAACGACACTCAGGGGCCCAGCGAGCGGATCCGGGTCGCCGACTGGGCCTACGCTCGCTTACGCGACGCCATCCACACCGGGGAGCTGACGCCGGGCGAGCGGTTGAACGTGCCCGGCCTCGCCCAGAAACTGGGGTTGAGCCGCAGCCCCGTACGGGAGGCGGTGCAACAGCTGGTCCGAGACGGGCTAGCGGCCGAGGAGCCCCATCGGGGCGCGATCGTCGCCGACATCCGGTGGCCGCAGCTGCGGCTCATCTACGAGGTGCGCGAAATGTTGGAGGGGGCGGCGGCGCGTGCCGCCGCGCAGCGCATGAGCGATGCGCAGCTGGCCGAGCTGCGCGGCCAGCTGGACCGCCATCGCCAGGCCGTGGAGGCCGGGGACCTCGACCGCCACATCGACCTGGACCAGGAGTTCCATGTCCACATCCGCGAGGCCACAGAGAACCCGTGGCTCATCGAGTACCTCGACCGGCTGCGCAGCCTCGTGCGCCTGGCGATGCGTTCAACGATCGTGACCGGCGGACCGGCAGAGGCCGTCAAGGACCACGGGCGCATCCTGGATGCCCTCGAGTCCCGGGATCCCGACGTCGCCGAGCAGGCCGCGCGGGCCCACATCGCGCGTCTGCACGCCGCGCTGGCGGAGGCCAACGACGCTGACGGGCAGGGGTAGGCGCACTCGTGCGACGGCCTCGACGCGTCTACGAGCGGGGCACCGAGCCGGACCCCCGCTTCACCCTGGCGAACGAGCGCACCCTGCTGGCCTGGCTGCGGACCGCGATCGCGTTCGCGGGCGCCGGCGTCGCGGTCGTCGCCCTGTCGGAGCTCGTCGAACCGCAATGGGTGGTCAACGCCTTCGCGATCGTGTCGTTCGTGGGCGGCGGGACCACCGCGTTCTTCGGCTACCTGCACTGGAAGCAGGTCGAGATCGCGATGCGGAAGGGAGAGGCTCTGCCAGCCCCCGTTGTATTGATCGCGGTGCTGGGCACGATCCTGGCCATGATGATCATCGGCGCTGCCGCCCTGTTGGGCTTCGCCTGAGAGGCGGTGGCGATCACATGGAACCGTCCAGCCGGGACGACGGTGAGGATCACGGGCTGCAACCGGAGCGGACCACCCTGGCGTGGAGCCGCACCGGCGTGGCAGCCACCACGGCGGCTCTCGTCACGGCACGGGTCGCGATTGCGCGGGAGTCGTTGCTCCTCGCTGTGCTCGCCGGCATTGTCGCGGTGTCCGCCGTCGCGGGACTGATCGCGACCTCGGCCGGACACGCCGCGCGACGGGCGTGGTTCCACCGCGAGCGGTCCAGCCGGGGCCTGCCCGCCGTGGCGCGGATGACCGTCGTCTCCACCGTCGCGCTGTGCATCATCGGGGTCGCCCTCGTGGCGAAGACGTGACCCCACGAGGCGACACCAACTGAGGACGGTGACACGAGGACTCACCCATGGGCGGGCAGGACGACATCCTGTTGATCGTGTCGCCGGGAGCGGGCGGCACCGACGCGGAGGCGATCGACGACGCCGTCACCGTGCTCGCCCGGCACGGGCACGTGCACCGCGTCGAGCCCAGCGAGCCGAACGAGCTGCGCCAGACGCTGGCGACCGTGCCCAGGCGGTTGCTCGTCGTCGCCGGCGGCGACGGCACGCTGCACCTGGTCGTGGCCGCTCTCGATCAACTGGGGCTCACGGGCTCGTGCCCGATCGCCATCCTCCCGATGGGCACCGGCAACGACTTCGCCCGCGGTGCCGGCATCCCGCTGGCATCCAGGGAAGCCGCGGAGACGGCGGTCAACGGCCACGCCCGGCACGCCGATCTCGTCACCGACGACGGCGGCGACGTGGTCGTCAACGCGCTCCACCTGGGCGTCGGCGCGGAGGCCGCCGACCGGGCAGGCACGCTCAAGCCGCTCCTCGGGCGAACGGCCTACCGGTTCGCGGCGGCGGTGTCCGGTGTGCACCTGTCCAGCTGGGACGTCGCCGTCCGTGTCGACGACGTCCAGCTCAGCGACGGCCCCAGCCACCTCGTCGCCGTCTGCAACGGCAGCACCATCGGCGGGGGCACGTGGCTGCGGCCGCGGGCCAGCCCGTTCGACGGCGTCGTCGACGTGCTCACCGTCACCGCGCCAGCCGGGCTGGTCGAGCGGGCGGAGCTGGCGGCCGCGGCGCGTGAGGGTCGCCTCGCCGACGACCCGGCTGTTGCCGTCGCGCGGGGCCAGACCGTCACGATCTCGGGGCAGCCGTTGCCGCCGGTCGCCGACGGCGAGCTCGGCGAGGAGCGCGCCGCTCGCACCTACCGCCTCCGCCCGGGCGCGTGGACGGTGATGACACCGGCCGACGGGGCCTAGAACAACGAGCGTTCGGCCACGAGCTCCAGGCGGGTGCCCAGCTCTCCGTCGGCCCGGGTGCGTTCGAACCGCACGTGGGCGTCCTCGGGCGACAGCTCGAGGTGGGTGACGTTGTTGTGCAGCACCGGTCCGGCTTCGATCGTCCAGTCCGCCGCCGTGGGCGGGGCACCGGCGGCCCGCGACACGCGCCGGCCGAACCGCTCGCCGGGACGGGAGATGATGCTGCGAAAGCCTCCGGCGATGGTGCGGTACAGGTCGTAGCACTGCGGTGACGAGACGAGCTGGTGGACGGGCACCGGCGGGCTCGTGCCATCTCCCCAGCTGTTGATGGTTGCCTGGTAGGCGTAGTGGACGTCACCCGACAGCACCACGACCGCCTTGCGCGGTGGTGTCGCGGCGTCGCGCAGCACGCGTAGCGCCCGGGCGAACGACGGGGGGAAGGCCGCCCAGTGGTTGAACTGCGCTGCTCGCCGGACCCACTCGCCGACCCGCGCGCCCAGCCGGCCCCATCGGCCCGCGCAGGCGGCGGTGGTGACGCGCTCGAGCTCGTGGAGCCCGGGCGGCAGCAACAACGGCAGCGACGTGCCCACCAGCAGGTAGGACGCCGGCTGGGCCGCCTCGTCAGCCAGCCAGGCCCACTCGTCCTCGTCCAGCAGCTGCCGCTGGCCGCCCTCGAGCACGCGCCCATCGCGGGAGTCGACCATGACCAGCCGCGCCGGGCCGACCTCGCGCGCGTAGCTCCACCGTGGACCGGAGGTTCCGCGCGCCCCCCGCGACACACGACGTTTTGCAGCCGCTCGGGCCACCATGGCTGGGCCTGGTGCTCGGCCACCCACGCCGCTGAGGCGTTCCAGTTGTCGATCACCTCGTGGTCGTCGAAGATCATGAGCGTGGGCACCGTCGACAACAGCCAGCGCACCGCCGGCTCGCTCCACGCCTCCCGGTAGAGCGCGGCGAACTCGGCGAAGTGGTGCACGTGGGTGCCCACCGGCCCCGCCGTCGACCGGCGCCGGCCGATGAACCGCGTCGTGGCCGGGGCGGGATCGTCGGCGTACACCTGGTCGCCGAGCAACACGAGCAGGTCCGGGAGCGGGTGTTCCGGCTGGGTCGCCGCCCGCCAGGCGTTCTCCCGCAGCGCGTCGACCCGGTCGGGATCGCCGCCTGCCTCCGTCAGGAGCGAACGACACGAGCCGAACAGCAGCCTCAGGCGGCGCTGGGGCAGGGCGCGCAGCACGCTCGGTGGGAACCGGTCGTCGACCGGCCACGCCTGCTCGCCATCGAGGGCGACCGTGTAGGGCGCGGCGGGTCCCACGTTCGACACCGGCACGAAGGCGTAGTGATGGCCGAGCAACGTCACGGTCCGGGCTCGATGCGGTCCGACGGCGACGTCACACGGCACGTCGGTCTCGACCCACACCGTGGCGTTGGTGCGGTCGACCGCCCGCAGGATGGGACCGAGCAGGAGCCGGGGCATGCCGGAGGCAAGCAGCGGGTCGCGTCGGCGGGAAGAGCGGCTCGCTCGCGATTGATCGCCCTACCCCCGCGCACGGCCGGCGAAGGTCAGCGGATGGCGTCGGCGAGCAGGTCGACCTGGTCGGGCTCGGACACGGTCGGGTCGAGGATGAGCTCGTCGAATCCGATGTCGCGGAATCCCTGGATCGTCGCGGTGATCGCCTCCGGCGAGCGCAGGGCGCTGTCGGCGATCATGTTGGCGGTGTCCTCGCCCATCGGACCGTAGTAGTCCCGCAGGTAGGCGCGGGAGCGCTCCTCGGTGTCGCCGAGGCCGAAGTACACCAGCGCCACGAGGCGGGGCTCGCCGTCCCGGCCACCCTGCTTCCAGGCGGTCCGGACCTTCTCGGCCATTTCGTTGGCGGCCTCGGGCGGAAGGCCGCCCGCGGTCCAGCCCACGCCGTGATCCACCACGCGGCGCACCGCGGCGTCGGTCGTGCCGCCGATCAACAGCGGCACGCCGCCTGCCTGGACGGGTTGGGGGCCGACGGGGCGCGTGCCCTCCTGCAGCGGCTCGCCGTTCCACGCCCGGCGCAGGTCCCGCAGCTGCTCGTCGAAGCGGTTGCCGCGGTTGGCGAAGTCGCGCCCGGTGAGCGCGTAGTCGGCCGAGCGCCACCCCACCCCGAGACCGAGCGTGAGCCGCCCGCCGGTGAGCTGGTCGACGCTGGCGGCCTGCTTGGCCAGCTCGGCGCTGCTGCGGGCCGGGGCGATGAGCACGTTGGACACGAAGCGGATCCGTTCGGTGACCGCTCCCGCGGCCGCGAACACCGTCAGCTCCTCATAGCCGGGGTATTCCACCGCCCCGATCGACGCCAGGCTGGAAAATCCCGCTGCCTCGGCCCGGCGGGCCCACTCCAGGAGCTGCGACCCGGTCGTGCCCGGGATGCTGTTGGGGATGCCGATGCCCACGTCCATGGCTGCGCTCCTCGATCGATGTCACCTGGCCGGGAAGTACCCGCATTCTCTCACGCTGACTCCCCCGCCCAACCGGACCAGCGGACCACGTGGACCGCGATCAGGGGGCCGTCCGGCGGCGACTCACGGTAGGCCGGATACCGATCGGCCAGCAGGGACATGGCTCGTCCCCGGGGGTCGGGATCCTCGGCGATGGTGGCATCCCCGTCAGCGCGCACCCACCACAGGCGTTGCCAGTCGTCCTCGTAGTGGTCGGCCAGCACCGCACACCGCGGCTGGTGGTGCAGGTTGGCCAACCGCTGCAGGCGCCTGTGGCGCTTCGGCTTGGCGTCGACCACCGTGTACAGCACGTCGCCGTCGAGGGCGAACGTGATCGGCACGACGTGCGGCGTCCCGTCAGGCCTCACGGTGGCCAGCCGCGCCACGGGCTGTGACGCGAACCGCTCTCGGGCCTCGGAGTCCTCCACTACGGACGCGTCCAAGCCCAGGCCGGATCCTCGGGCGCGTCCGGGCCCGCGCCGCCGTCGGCTCCCAGCTGGCGCTCGAGCTCGGCGATGCGCTCGCGCACCCCGATGACCGCGTCCGGGTTCAGCGAGATCGAGTCGATGCCGGCGCGCACCAGCATCTCGGCGAAGTCGGGATGGTCGCTCGGCCCCTGGCCGCAGATCCCCACGGTCACGCCGTGGGCGTGGGCGGTGTGGATCACGTGGCGGA
>CAYQMQ010000077.1:0-9264 GCA_964418395.1 uncultured Actinomycetota bacterium | reverse complement strand
AGACGTCGTGGGGGACGCGCCGACCATGTTCGGCCAGCACGTCGTAGCAGCCCAGGGCGAGCAAGTCGTTGGCCGCCACGATCGCGGTGAACTCCACTTCACGAGCGAGCAGCTCCCGGCAGGCCTTCACCCCCGAATCCTCGCGGAACCAGTCGGCGAAGACCACCAGCTCGTCGTCGAAGTCGATGCCCTCGCTGCGACACCACGAGACGAACGCCTGATAGCGGAACAAGCCGGTGGTCACCTCTTGGGTCCCCGCGACGTGGGCGATGCGCCGATGGCCTCGCTCGACGAGGTGGCGGACCACCAGCCCGACGCCGGCGTGATCGTCCGGGCTGACACCGGAGACGCGGGCATCGTCGGCGGTGCGGTTGATGAGCACCGCTGGCATGTCCGCGGCCTGGATCTCGTCGAGCAGGGGATACTCCCGGCGCGCGGTGGCCAGCACCAGCCCGTCCACGCGGCGCAGGAACATCCCGTCGAGCGTGGATCGCTCCTTCTCGGCGTCGTTGTCGGTGTTGGCCAGCACCAGCGTGTAGCCCGCCTTGGTCAGGCGGTCTTCGATGCCACGGACCATGGGCGGGAACAACGGGTTCGTCAGATCCGGCACCAGCATGCCGATCGTGAACGTGCGGTTGAGCTTGAGGCCCCGAGCCAGCGAGTTGGGTTGGTACCCGAGCTGCTCCGCCGCCGCAAGGACTCGCTTGACGGTCTGCGAGTTGACCAGCGAACGAGTCTGCGAGTTCAGCGCCCGCGACGCAGTCGAGGGGTGCACCTGCGCGACACGGGCCACGTCGCGAAGGGTGACGTAGTTGCTCGAGTTCATGGGGTCCGCCAGCGACGGCTCTCCGAAGTGGGCTGTCGGAGTCTATCGCGACGCTGGGGCCGGTCCCGACAACGGCCACCCGCCGAGCGACGGCCGCACCCACCACCGGCCCTTCCGGTGCGGTGTCGCGGCACGTCGCTCGGCAGCGGCCGTCAGGCGGTCCGATGCAACCGTGTCAGCACGAACTCGCGGTGTCCCAGGATCTCTGCGGCGGTCCACCGGCCGGTGGCCGTCGCGCGGATCACGTCGGTGAGGCGGTCCGCCGCATCGTCGAGCGACTCCTCCAACGCCAGGATGCTGGACACGTCCAAATCGATGTGCTCGCTCATCTCACGGGCGGTGTTGGCGTTGGCCGTCAGTTTGACCACCGGCACGATCGGGTTGCCGATCACGTTGCCCTGGCCCGTGGTGAACAGGTGCAGGCCCGCCCCACCGGCCGCGAACAGGGTCACCGACTCCGCCGCTGCCGATGAGGTGTCCATGAAGTAAACCCCCCGCCCGGGCGGTGGCTCGGCCATCTCCAGCACGCCGTCGACCTTGGCCTCGCCGAGCTTTTGGATGTTTCCCAGCGCCTTTTCCTCGATCGTGCTGAGCCCGCCCGCGATGTTGCCCTCGGTGGGCTGGGAGCCGAGCAGATCGGCCGACTCGGCCAGGATGGCCCGCTGGTACTCGTCGAACAGCCGCTGGAACTTCGCGCGCTGGTCCGGATCGGAGATGCGGCTGGCCACGACCTGCTCACCGCCGGTCAACTCCGACGTCTCACCGAACAGGAACGTGCCCCCGGACTCGGAGAGACGTTCGGCAAGGCGTCCGACGGTCGGGTTCGAGCCCAGCCCGGAGGTCGTGTCCGACTCCCCGCACTTCGTGCTGATGATGAGCTCCTCGAGGGGAATCTCCTCGCGCGACTGGCTGCTGGCGTGCTGCACCAGGTCCTGGGTGGCTCGAGAGGCCATCTCGATAGTCTTCAGATCGCCCGAGCCCTCGATGTGGAAGGCCTCGACCGGCTTGCCGGTCTCGGCGATGCCCTCGGCGACCTTCGCGGTCCACTTCGGCTCGATGCCGATGACCGTCACCGCGGCCACGTTCGGGTTGCGGCCGGTGCCGATCAGGGTGCGGAAGTGCAGGTCGAGGTCAGGGCCGAACTGCAGCCGCCCGTAGGGGTGCGGCAGCGGCGTGGTGCCGTGCACCAGGCTGGCCACCCCTTCGGCCGCTGCGTTCGAGATGTCGTCGATGGGCAGCACCGCCACGTGGTTGCGGACGCCCACCGCGCCGTCTTCGCGACGATACCCCTGAAACGTGGTGCCTTTGGTCATTTCCACCGGTCCCCTTTGAGGTTGTGGGTGTGCACGTGGTCGCCGGCGGAGATCGGCGCCGTGGCCGTGCCGATCCGCTCTCCGTACTTGATGATCGGATCTCCCTCAGGGACGTCGACCACGGCGATCTTGTGCCCATAGGGCACGCTCGCGGTGGAGGTCACCTTGACGGTGGAGCCGGTCGCTTGGACATGACCCTCGGTTTCAGCACCCGGTGCGATGGCGTCCACGGCGACACCGACCGAGTCGTTCTCTTCGTGGACAAGGAACTTCGCCTGCATCTGCGCCTCCTGTGCTCGGGCTGGACCGGGGTCGGGCACGGATCGTCGCGCCGCCCCCGCAAGCTCGCCCGGCGCGCTCAGCCAGCCGGGCCGCGAGCCGCCTGCGTCACGTCTCCTGGCAACTCCTCCGTGTTCGTCGCGAGGTCGTCGTCGGGGAAGAAGCACACGAGCAGCAGCCTGCCGCCGTCCTCCGGCACCGTCGCGTGTGGCACCCCGCGAGGGACCAGGAAGGCATCGCCTGCCGCTACCGGAGTCACCTCGCCGTCGACCCACGCCCGGCCGCGCCCCTCCGCGACGTAGACGGCCTCCGCGCTGCGCGGGTGACGGTGGGGAGAGCGTGGACCGTCACCGCTGATCCGCACCACCCGCAGGCTCAGCCCCGCCGCCTCGGCGCCGCCGGCGAACGGATCCGCCGACCAGCGACCCGGCAGCGAGGTGAACTCGAGATCCTCGGGCCGGGCGATGATCACAGCCGCTCCAAAGCCGGGGCGCCGACCGCGTCGACGACCTCGGCGATGTCCACGGCCGCACCACCCCGCTCTTCAGAGCGCAGGGCGGACTCGATGACGGCCAGTGCCCGCATCCCTTCGGCGGGCCCCACCTCGATCTCCGCCTCGCCGCGGATCGCCAACGCGAACTCCTCGAGCTGCTCGCGGAACATGTCGGTGGGCGGCAGGTCCACCGCGGGGCGCTCCTGCTCGCGGTAGGCCTGCGAGCGGAGGACGGAGTGTTTGTCGGCCTGATCGGACTCGTTCCACTGCGTGAAGTCGAGGTCGTACATCAGGTTGGCGTTGGTGCCGTACAGCGACATCGAGTACACGCCTGGAGAGGCCCAGCCGCTGCCGATGTAGCCCAGAGGGCCGTTCGCGAACTCGAGCACGGTCATGGTCGCGTCCGAGACCTCGGCTTGGGTGTACAGCCGCTTGGTCCGGGCGTTGACCCGCTCCACCGGCCCCAGCAGGTACTGCAGCGTGTCGGCGTGGTGCGAGCCGAGCTGGATGAGCGACCCGCCCGGGCTCTTGTCGGCGTAGAACCGCCACGTCTCGGTGGTCAGCTCCAGGCCCCGCTCGTTGGAGAAGTTCGACTCCGCCAGCGACACGTCGCCGAGCTTGCCCGAGTCGATCCACTCCCTCATGACGCGGTGCCCGGACAAGCGTCGGGCGCTGTGGCCGACGGCGAACGCCAGCCCGCTCTCCTGGACGGCCGTGGCGATCTCAGCCGCATCAGCGAGGGTGTGGGCGATCGGCTTGTCGGTGTACACGGCCTTGCCGGCCTCCAGCGCCTGCAGGATGACCGGCTTGTGCACGTCGTTGGGGGTGGTGACGAGCACACCCTCGATCTCCGGGTCGGCCAGCAGCTCCTCGTAGGACTCGGCCGCCCGTGGGATGCCGAACTCCTCTTGGAACTGCCGGCGCTTGTCCTCGTTGCGGGTGAAGCAGCTGGCGAGCTCGACCACGTCACCCCGCTGCGCGCCGCGCGCGAGCACGCGAGCCCAGCGGCCGAGTCCCACCGACGCCAAGCGGACCTTGTCTGCCATGCTTCAGCCTCCTCTCCGACCACCACGCAGCCGTGGACCGTTGCGACTCCGGAACAACGTAAACCCCAATCGTTTGTAGCGCAAGGGGGTGAACCTGTCGGCAGGCGGAGGGGGCGTGCGGACCTCGTGGAAACCCGGATTGTCCGAAAATCGCCTGCACCGGCCGACGACAGGTCGTCGCACGGGCCCGGCGGGAGTGATTACAATCGATTGTTAGAAATAGCTTCGCGGTCGAAAGGAGGCGATCCCGAGTGGGCGAGGCGCACGACAGCCAGGGGCTTCACCCCGTGACCCACCACGACCTCGGAGGCTATGGGGACGGCATGCAGGTCATGCGGGGTGGCGACGCACTCTACGTGGCCCACTTCGGGATCACCGGGATGGGCACATCGGTGCTCGACGTGACCGACCGTCGGCAACCCCGCTTGGTTCGGCAGTGGCCGGCGCCGCACGGCAGCCACACGCACAAGGTCCAGGTCGCCGACGGGCTCTTGCTGGTGAACCAGGAACAGTTTCGCGGCGGGCAGCCACACGCGGCCGGCATGGCGGTGTACTCCTTGGCGGACCCGTTCGCCCCGCGGCAGGTCGGATTCTTCGAGTCCGGTGGGCGCGGGGTCCACCGGATCGTGTGGACCGGCGGCGAGCACGCCTATGTCTCCGCGATCCCGGAGGGGTTTCGCGACCGGATCTGGCTCGTGGTCGACCTGCGCGATCCCACCCGTCCCGTCGAAGCGGGCCGGTGGTGGTGGCCGGGAGCCTGGGAGGGCGGCGGGGAGACGCCCGACTGGCCCGCCGACCTGCGCTATGCCGCCCACCACGCCCTGCTCGACGGGGACCTGGCCTACCTCGGCTACGGCGACGCGGGGATGGTGGTGCTCGACGTCGCCGATCCGGCAGCGCCCCGACATGTCAGCAACCTGACGTGGTCACCCGGCGGCGACACCCACACCTGCCTCCCGCTGCCCTCCCGCGGGCTGGTGGTCGTCACCGACGAAGCGGTCAAAGAGCGCTGCGCCGAACCCCAAAAGCTGGTCCGGCTGATCGACGTGACCGATCCCCACACGCCCGCGGAGCTGGGGGTCTGCCCGCCTCCGAGCAGTCGCTTCTGCGAGCACGGGCTGCGATTCGGGCCCCACAATCTCCACGAGAACCGACCCGGCAGCTACCGCAGCGAGCGACTCGTGTTCGTCACCTACTTCAACGCCGGTGTGCGGGTGTTCGATCTCGATGATCCCCGGCATCCCCGGGAGGTGGCCCATTGGGTGCCACCGCCGCCATCGGGGCAGGAAGCCCCCCAGATCAACGACCTGTACGTCGAACCCGACGGGTTCGTCTGGGCGACCGACCGCGTCAGCGGCGGCCTGTGGGGCCTGGAGCCGGACCGGGCCCTGCGGGACCGCCTCGCGGCGGCGTCGGCCGGCTGAGCCCGTGGTGTCGAGATGACGCCTCGACTGGGGTTTCGCTCACGCTGACTCATGAGGCACAATCGGTTGCAAGCGTTCATGCGGCCAGTCCTTGGGAGTAACTGATGGCACAAGAGACCTGCGAGCACAAGACCGACGGCATCTGCGTGGCCTGCTACGACCCCGAGGCCGTGGAGCGCTACGCGAAGAAGGCGGACGTCTCCTTGGAGGAGGCCGCCGAGCAGATGCGCAAGATGATGGACGACTACGGCCTCGAGGTCGACGACTCCGCCGACATCGGGTAGCCAGCCGCCGCGGTCCTTACGCGACCGTCGGGTCGACCACCGCCTCCAGGGGCGGATGGCCCTCGAGGATCCGCCGCGCTTCGAGCGCCGCCTTCCGACGCACGTCCGCTTCCGACTGCGCGGTGTACCAGGCCATGTGTGGCGTGAGCGTGACGCGGTCGGCGACCGCATCGAAGATCGAGACCTCCGGAGGCTCGGAGGGGAAGACGTCGAGCGCGGCGTGCCCCGGCCGGCCCTTGGCCAGGCCCGCCACGAGCGCGTCGAGGTCGACCAGCGCGCCTCGGGCGGTGTTAACCAGGACGCTGCCGTCCCGCATGCGCTCCAGCATGGCGGCGTCCAGCAGCGGTTTGCCGCTGGGAGCCCCAGGGGCGTGCAGGGACACCACGTCGGCGGCATCGAGCAGCTCCTCCAGCGAACCCAGCGGCCGGGCCGCCGAGTCGGCCACCTCGGTGAAGGGGTCGTAGGCAACCACGTCGAAGCCGAGGCCCGCCAGCAGCTGTCCGGTGCGGCGCCCGATCCGCCCGAATCCGACCACCCCCGCGGTCTGGGCCGAGGGGAGGTGCAGCGGTCTCAGGTCGGCGAATCCCCATGAGTCTCGGCGCACCGTGTCGTCGGCGGCCACGAGCCGCCGGATGCCCGCCAGGACGAGCGTGACGGCGTGGGTGGCCACCGCATCGGTGCCGTAGTCGGTGATCCGCACCACCCACTTGCCGTGGTCGCGCGCGGCGTCCACGTCGATCTTGTCGATGCCGATCCCGTAGCGCACGATGGCCTTCGCTGACAGTTCCGCGATGACCCGCGCGTCGAACCGGGGCGCCGAGCCGGCGAGCACGACATCGGCGCTCGCCGCCGTGGCGACCAGCTCGTCGGCGCTGGCACCGCCGCCGTCGACGAAGGTGACCCCCAACGGGCCGAGCACCTCCTCCTCGATGCGGAAGTCCTCGAAGCGCGTGCCCACGATGGCAACGACTGGCGCGGTCATGCCTCCTCCTCTCGGTTCGGGGGTGGGCGGGTGTGATCGAACGCCTGGTGAGCGACGTGTCCCCTCCTCGGTGGGGTCCTAGCTCGGCGTTCGCGAGGTCGTCAGCGATTCCGTGACCACGGCCGCCTCATCGGCCACCTCGCGCAGCAACGCCGCGGTGGCGGCGGCTCGCTCGTGCCACGAGACCGCGCTGGAGCCGGTCCAGGCGAGGGCGGTGGCGTGGCGCTCGGCGGACTGTGTGGCCCGTTCGGCGAGCCAGGCCAGGACAGGGGCCGGTGCCTGGTCGAGGAGGTGGGCCAGGACGTAGCGGCGTTCGCCGATGCGCAGCCCGATGCCGAGCTCCCGGGCGGCGTGAGCCAGCATCTTGCGTGTGAGGATCATGCCGGTGCGGGCGGGAACGAGCAGGGCGGTGACGAAGTCCTCCGGGCCGTCCTCGCGGGGGTCTGGCAGGTTGCTGGAGGTGGCGAGGTGGGCGGGCTGTTCGTCGCCGGTGCCGAGCTCGTCGGCCTGGCGGCGCACGGCCTGGTCCAGCAGGACCGCCCAGGCGCGGTAGGGCTCGGCGGCCGTGTCGATCACCGTGTCGAGGTAGGTCGGCAGCCACGGCAGCACGTGCTCGCGCAGCAACGCGGCTCGCGCGCGCCGGTGTCGGGCGACCTGATCGGGGGTGGCCGCGGCGGCTTCTGCTTGTGCGAGGTCGGCGGCCGCGTGCAGCAAGACGACGAGGTGGTCGGGTTCGGCGGGGGGCGTGACCGACAGCGCCCGGAAGAACCCGGCCACCCGGTCGCGGGCCTCACCGCCGAGCATGCCCTCCGGTCCGAGATAGACCGAGGCGTACGGCGGCAGCTCGAAAGTGAACAGGTCGGTGTGGGCAGCTGCGTCGGGGCGGGCGGGGAGCTCAAGCAGTTCCCACAGCCGATCGGACACGGCGGCGGGCCGGTCGACGACCGCTGCCAGCGCGCGCAACACCTCCATCAGCGCGTCCCCGCTCGGATGCCGGTGGGGCCGTCGATGCGGTAGGCCTCCTTGGAGGGGCGCAGCGGCCGGATGAGCCAGGCGGGCCGCCGGTTCCCGTCGGGCGAGTGCCGTCGGGCGGTTCGCGTCTTGTCGAGCCAGTGCTGGTACACCTCGGTGGCCCGAGCGGTGTCGGCCACGACGTCACCGGCCTCGTCGCCGGGCTCTGCCGGGCGGATGCGCACCGCCTGGTGCCAGCAGTGCTGGCCGGAGATCGGGTCGGGATGCACGCCGAACGTCATGTTCTGATGGACACCGACATCGGTCCACCAGATCCGCGACGTGTCCGGGTCCGACGACGGGAAGGCCCCGTGGTGGTCCGCCGTGCGCAACGACCAGGTGGTGTGATCACGGTCCAACCGGGCGCTGTTGGCCTGCAGGCGCAAGCCGTGCTGGTGGCCTTCCGGCCGCCACCGCCCCATGTGGTGGCTGCAGGCGACACAGCCCGGGCGGATCCCCTCGGTCACCCACGCGGTGACCACGTAGTGGCCCAGCTCGGTTTCCACCCGCACGAGGTCGCCGGTGGCCAGACCCAGCCGTTCGGCGTGGGCTGGGTGGATCCACAGCGGGTTGGTGTGGGCGATCTCGTCCAGCCATTTGGCGTTGGCGCTGCGCGTGTGGATCTGGGTGGGCAGGCGGAAGGTGGAGATCAGCGGGGCTTCGTCGTCGGCGAGCTCGTCGGGGTGGACATGGCTGCGGATGTAGGTGGGCACGGCGAGCTCGGGCCAGCCCCATTCGGCCAACGTCCGCGACCAGAACTCCAGCCGCCCCGACGGCGTGGGAAAGCCCCTGCGGACGACTCCGTCGACCTGCACCCCGACGGGACGGCGCCCGTCGGCGTCCGGGCCCGGCGCCGCCTGCGGAGCGAGGTTGCGCTTGGGCGGCGCCGGCGCCGAGGTGTACACGCGCCCGAACTGGTCGGTGCGCGCATCGGCGAGCTGGTCGGCATCCACCTCGTCCTCGTGCAGCGGGCCGATGCCCTGGGCCACCTCGAACGCGCCGTAACGGCGCATATAGCCCAGAGGGGTCAACCCCTCGGCGTCGGCAGCCTCGGCCAGCCCCGGCACGGAGTTGGCAAACATCCAGCCGTAGTACTCATCGACGGTCAGCATCGTGCCCGGCTGCTCACGCGACTCGAAGTACTGGCGGATGCCCAACGCGCCGTCCGGATCGATCCGCCACGACAGGTCGATCCAGAACTGGTTCTCCTCCCACACCTCGCCCGGGTTGACCTCGCGGGTGTCGCCGACCGGCTCGCCCATGCGCTCCCGGGCGGCGCGCAGCACCGGCTGGCGAAAAGCGATCCACTGTCCGTCGTACTGCTCGTAGGAAGCCACGTCGTGGCGCTCGGAGGCATGCCCCATCGGCAGGACGTAGTCGGCGAAGTAGGCCGTCTCATTCCACGTCGGCGTCAGCGCCACGTGCAGCCCGATCAGCGACTCGTCGCGCAACGCCTCGATCCAGCTGAACCCGTCCGGGTTGGTCCACACTGGGTTGTAGACGCGGGTGAAGTACACGTCGAGGGTCCCGCGACCCTCGCGCAGGAAGTGAGGCAGCAGATAGGACAGCTCGTTTTGGGCCAGCGGGTACTCGAGCGGGTAGGTGA
>CAYQMQ010000076.1:0-9309 GCA_964418395.1 uncultured Actinomycetota bacterium | reverse complement strand
AGGGGCCGGCCGGCTCGGTGTTCCGGCGCAACGTCGCGCTGATGAGCCCGTGCCGCGAGCTGTCGGTGGACCTCGCCGCCTGCCGGCCCGCCCACCCCGCCGAGGCGGTGGCGGACGCCTGCGAGCGCGCCGGACTGGAAGCCGTGGCCGGGCGCGCCGCGGTCGCCCTGGGGGCCGGCTGAACCGTCCCGGGCCCTCTGGCTCCTCGGCCTCTGGCCCTTTGCCCTTCGGCCTCTTGCCTTTGGCCCTCGCGCCTCGGCCTACAGCCGGCCGGCGACCGCGCGCCACACCGGCGGGGCGACATGACGCGTCACCACAGCCGCGCGGTACCAGCGCGGCACGGTGCGCTCGGCCGCTCCCGACCGGGCCATGGTCACCAGCGCGCGGGCCACATCCGCCGGCTGGCCCACCAGCCGGTCGAGCGGCGTGCCGCGCAGCTGCTCCTGCGGGAAGCCCTCGGTGCGGATGAAGCCCGGGTTGAGCTGGCCCACCGCGACGCCGCGGCGCAGCCACCGGGGGCGGACGTTCTCGCTGAAGCCCACCAGCGCGAACTTCGACGCGCCGTAGCCGGCCATGCCCGCCCCGACCTTGCCGGCCACCGACCCGACATTGATCACCCTGGCCGGCGCGGACGCGGCCAACAGGTCCGCGAAGGCGGCCATGCACCGCACCGCCCCGAGGAAGTTGGCGTCCATGACCCGCTGGATGTCGGCGAGGTCCTGCCGGTCCCGGAACGCCTTGCCGGCGTTGAGCCCCGCGTTGTTGACCAGCACGTGGCAGGCCCCCAGCTCGGAGGTCACCCGGGCGGCCAGCCCGTCCACCTCCTCGTCGACGGTCACGTCGGCCGCGTGCGGCCGGATGCGCGGGTCGGACTCGGCCAGCGCCGTCAGCCGCTCGCGGCGCCGGGCGACGGCGACCACCGTCATGCCGGCGTCGGCGAGCGCCAACGCCGAAGCCTGCCCGATGCCGCTGGAGGCGCCGGTGACCACTGCGACCTTGCCGCCGAGTTCCATGGGGTGCCTTCCGGTTGTGGGTGGGGCCTGATATGGGGCCGGTTGCCGGGTGACGCCGGCGGGTTCGACCGCAGCAGCGCCGCTATCGTGACAGCATCGTGGTGTACGCCTCGTCGTGAGTTCTGCCTGCGGGGTGGGTGGGTAGAGGTGGAAGGACCGTCCCGCGCTGTTCAGGGGGCCAACCATGGACCATGTCGCCGTCAAGGGAGCCCACGTCCCGGCCATCGGCCTGGGCACGTGGCAGGTCGATGGCCGCGACTGCTATGAGGCGGTGACCCACGCCCTGTCGATCGGCTATCGCCACATCGACACCGCCCAGGGCTACGGCAACGAAGCGGAGGTCGGCCGGGGCCTCGCCGACTCCGGCGTGGCCCGCGAAGACGTCTGGCTGACCACGAAGGTGTGGATCGACAACGCCGCGCCGGCCGACGTGCGCCCCTCCGTGCAGGCCTCGCTGCGCGAGCTGCGCACCGACTACATCGACTTGCTGCTCATCCACTGGCCGCCGCGCCGGGTGGCGCTGACCGAGACGGTGGCCGCGATGGCCGAGCTGGCCCAGGAGGGCCTGACGCGGCACGTGGGCGTGAGCAACTGTCCCAGCGCCCAGGTCCGCGAGGCCACCGGCGTCGCCGACATCCTGACCAACCAGGTGGAGTACCACCCCTACCTCAGCCAGGAGGCGGTGCTGGCAGAGGCCGAACGCGACGGGCACATGGTGACCGCCTACAGCCCGCTGGCTCGGGGCCGCGTCGCCGACGATCCGACCATCCGCGAGATCGCAGCCGCCCACGACAAGACCCCGGCGCAGGTAACGCTGCGCTGGCTGATCCAGCAGCCCCTGGTGGCGGCCATCCCCCGGTCGAAGAGCGAGCGCCGACGCGCCGAGAACCTCGACGTGTTCGATTTCGCGCTGTCCGACGACGAGATGAAAGCCGTCTCCGGCCTCGCCCGCCCCGACGGGCGGCTGATCGACCCGCCGTTCGCTCCCAACTGGGACTGAGCTTCACCCGCGCGGCAGCGCGTCCGAACCACCGGGCGGCACCGACCCCGTCGCCCCCGGCCAGCCCTGCAGCGCGTCGAGGTCGCCGGTGTCGATCGCCCGCTGCCACTCCACCAGCAACCCCCGGTAGTGGCGACGGGCCCGGCGGCCCAGCAGGTGCACCGCGGAGGCGTTCACGGTCGCGCCGACAACGCCGCCCACCACTGGGGCCGCCCGACCCATCTGCCCCCGCCCCGTCGTCGCCGCGAGGCGCCGAACCAGCATGCGGGCGGACGAGGCCAGCAGCCGGGTGCCCGACGGGTCGACCGTCACGTGACGGGCCACCAGCCCCAGCGGATCCGCGCGGCCCGCCTCCATCGGGGACTCGCCCCTGCCCGCGCCGGTGATCGCCAGAAGCCCCGCGCGCAGCAGCGCCTCTCCTTGCGGTGTCTCCGGCGGGAAGCCGAACGCGCCCATCGCGCCGCTGGTGGCGCGCACCGCGAACCACAGCGCGAACGCCGCGTCGGCTGACAGCCGTAGCGGCAGGGTGGCGATGCCGCCGACGCTGGTGGCAAACCCCTGGGCCGCGGCCGCCACGCTCTGTGGCCGGGTGAGCCGGACCGCGAGCGGGTCCAGCGTCTCCGGCGGCAGTCGCCGCAGCGACTCGACGGCCGCCACCGGCGTGGCACCGGTCACCGTCAAGCCTTTGCGGCGGGCCGCGGCGGCGATGGTGGTGCTGGACAGGCAGGCGCTGGCGATGGCGCGCTCCACCATCGCGTTGGCTGCCGCGGGCTCGGCCATGACACCAGTATGCCCACGGCGGGTTGGCGGGTGGCCGCGGCGGTCCGGCGTCACACGCCCGGCAGTCGCTGGGCGGTCTGTCGGGCCACGATCCGCCGACTCACCCGGGCCGGCGTGACGCTGGCCATGGCCGCCAGGACGCGGAACGGCCAGCCCGGCACGGCCACCGACCGCCCCCGGGCGGCGGCCTGCAGGCCCACGCGCACCACGTCGCCGGGGCTGGACCACAACGCCTGGGGAATGGCGGCGCTGTCGGCGCCAGAGACCGCCTGGAACTCGGTGTGGGTGAAGCCCGGGCACAGCGCGGTGACGGTGACTCCGGTGCCGCGTGTCTCCTCGGCCAGCGCGTGGCTCAGCGAGTTGACGAACGCTTTGGTGGCGGCGTAGACGGCGCCGTAGGGCTGAGGCTGGAACGCCGCGGCGCTGGAGACGTTGAGCACCGCGCCGTGGCCGCGGGCGATCATGCCGGGCAGCGCCGCGTGGGCCAGCCGCATCAGCGCGGTCACGTTGACGTCGATCTGGTCCTGCTGGTCGTCGCGGTCGAGATCCACGAAGTGGCCGTAGGCGCCGAACCCGGCGTTGTTGACCAGCAGATCGATCGGCCGGTCGGCGTCGGCCAGCCGCTGCTCCACGCGGGCGCGCTCCTTCAGCAGAGTCAAGTCGGCGGGCAGCACCTCCACGTCGCCGCCGCGCTCGCGGAGCTCGGTGGCCAGTGTCTCGAGCCGATCGGCGCGCCGGGCGACCACGACCGTGGCCACGCCCGCGGCGGCAAGCTGGCGCACCGCCTCGGCGCCAAGGCCCGCCGACGCTCCCGTCACCAACGCGCGTTGCCACTGCCACCTGCCCATGTGCGTCTCCTGGCGTTGTCGGATCGGGCGTGGCGGGGCTCGACGACCTGCTCGAGCGGCCGTCGGGCTCTCGCCCCGCCGCCGGGTGCGGCTGCCAGCGTGCAGTCGCGCCCCGAGGTCGGCAGCCCCGGGGCGTGCCTCGGACGGGGCGTGGGTGGGCCGGCGGGCGTCAGCGGTGCTGCCCGGCAGGACCGGTGGCGTCGATACACTGCCGTTCGTCTGGACGGCGTCTGCCGGGGCGGTTGCCGGCGGAGGGTAAGGAGCCCGCAGTGGAGCTGACCGATACGCAGCTGGCGGCGATCCTCGGTGGGGCCGTCCTGCTGTCGCTGATCGC
This sequence comes from uncultured Actinomycetota bacterium, assembly GCA_964418395.1. Taxonomy (GTDB): domain Bacteria; phylum Actinomycetota; class Nitriliruptoria; order Euzebyales; family Egibacteraceae; genus QS-5-72-10. Next base: position 5,334 of record CAYQMQ010000076.1, on the reverse strand, counting down.
GCTGGTGGTCTCCGCGGTCGCGCTGGTCGGCCAGCGGCGCGTGCGGCGTGCCTACTCGACGTTCGCGGCGGGGCGCCGCGAGGACGTGTTGAGCCTGTTGGAGCGCCACATCAACGAGGTCACCGAGCTGCGCGGCGACGTGCACACCCTGCGCGACTACGCCGCCCAGCTGCGCGAGCTCGACCGCGTCGCCGTCAGCCGCACCGGCATGGTGCGCTACGACGCGTTCGACGACATGGGCGGCCACCTGTCGTTCTCGGCGGCGCTGCTCGACGAGCGCGGCGACGGGCTGGTGGTCTCGGCGATCAACGGCCGGACCGACACGCGGGTGTACGCCAAGCCGATCGAACGCGGCAACAGCCGCCACAACCTGTCCGATGAGGAGACCGCCGCCATCGAGCGGGCCGTGCGCGCGCCCCAGCGTGACGATGGCGGGGGGCGCGACCGGCGCCGCCGCCCACGCCGCGAAGGCGAGCGGTCCGCCACCGCAAACGTCGAGCCCGCGGAGCGATCGTGAGCGAGCAGGCGACCGTCGCGTTCCTGGGCCCCGACGGGACCTTCACCGCTGAGGCGGCCGAGCAGGCTGTGCCCGGCCGGCGGCGCCAGCCGTTGGCCACCATCGGCGACGCCTTCTCGGCCGTGCGGGAGGGCCGCGCGGACGCCGGCGTGGTGCCCATCGAGAACATGATCGAGGGCTCGGTCAACGCCACCCTCGACGAGTTGTGCTTCGGGCCCACCGGCGCCTACGTGCGCGGCGAGGTGCTGATGCCGGTCACGCTGCACCTGCTGACCCCGCCCGGCTCCCATCTGTCGCGGCTGCGCAAGGTGCGCAGCCACCCGGTGGCCACGGCGCAGTGCCGCCAGTGGCTGCGCACCCACGTGCCGCAGGTGGTCGAGGAGGCCGAGACGTCCACCGCCGAGGCCGCCCGGCTGGTGTCGCTGACCGACGCGGCCGACGGCGAAGCGGCCGTGGCGCCGCGGCTGTCGGCCGACCGCTTCGGGCTGGAGGTGCTGGCCAGCGACATCCACGACGTGTCCGGCAACGTCACCCGCTTCGTGGTGCTGGGGTCATCGATGGCGGCGCCCACCGGCGCTGACAAGACGTCGCTGGTGGTGTTCTTCGGCGACGACCGGCCGGGCCTGCTGCTAAAGGTGCTCGAGGAGTTCGCCCTGCGCAGCATCAACCTGACCAAGATCGAGTCCCGGCCCACCAAGACGAGCCTCGGCGAGTACTGCATCCTGATCGACGCCGAAGGGCATCCGACCGAGGCGCGTGTGGCCGAGGCCTTGCGCAGCGTCCACCGTCACGTGGCCGACCTGCGCGTCTTCGGCGCCTACCCGCGCGCCGACGCCATCCCGCCGCAGGTGAGCCCGTCGGACACCGACGGCGCCTATGCCGAGGCGGTTGCCTGGCACCGCCGCCTGCTGGACGACGTCGACCCGCAAGGCTGATTCCCCGAGGCGATCGATGGGGCTCACCCACCGCACCCTGCTCGTGGTCGTGGCGCTGCTCGGGCTCGGCTCGGTGGCCGGGATCGTCCTGTTGTGGCCGCCCGGCGACCGCGTCGACGAGCAGGTCGAGGCCGAGTCGGAGGCCCAGCAAGACCTGATCGACGCGACGATCGTCGAGGTCGAGCCGGTCGGCGAGGTCAACGACCCCGGTTTGGCGCCGGGGGCGCGCAGCGTGGTGATCATCGCCGAGATCGCCGAAACCGGCGAGCTCGAGGTCTTTCCGATGGTCGACGACCACGGCGACTTGTACGAGGCCGGCGACCGCGTGCGCCTCCAGCGGTACGAGCCGGTGGAGGAGGGCGGCGAGCCGACCTACGCCATCGCCGACTTCCAGCGCGGGCCGGCGCTGGCGGCGTTGACGGCGATGTTCGTGCTGGCCGTGCTCGCGTTCGGCCGCTTCCAGGGCGCGCGGGCGCTGCTGGGGCTGGGCATCACCTTCGCGCTGATCATCGGCTTCATCGTCCCGGCGGTGCTGGCCGGCCGCAGCCCGCTGCTCGTGGCGTTGACCGGCTCGGTGGCGATCATGATCGTCACGCTGTACCTGTCGCACGGCTTCACCCGCAAGACGACCGCCGCGGTGGTGGGCACCGCCGGGGCGCTGGCGGTGACCGTGGCGCTGGGTTCGCTGTTCGTGGAGGTCGCCTCGCTGACGGGCATGGCCGACGAGGAAGCCCGCCTCGCCAGCGTCCAGGTGGGCGGTATCAGCCTGCAGGGGCTGCTGCTGGCCGGGATCATCATCGGCGCGCTGGGGGTGCTCGACGACGTGACGATGAGCCAGTCGTCCACGGTGTTCGCGCTGTCTCGGGCCCACCCGGCCGCGAGCCTGCGTCACCTGGTGTCCGAAGCGCTGGACGTGGGCCGGGATCACGTCGCCGCGACGGTCAACACGCTGGTGCTGGCCTACGCCGGCGCGTCGCTGCCGCTGCTGATCCTGTTCGTCACCGGCCCCGTCGGGGTGGAGGAGGTGATCACCGGCGAGCTGGTCGCGGTGGAGGCGGTGCGCACACTGGTCGGGTCGCTGGGGCTGATCGCTGCGGTGCCGCTGACCACGGTGCTGGCTGCTGCGCTCGTGCGCGGCGACCCCGGCGCCGCCGCGGAGGCGGGCGGGGCCGGCGAGGCCGGTGACGCCGGTGACGCTGATCATGGCGACCACGCAGACCACGCCGGGCACGCCGACCATGGCGACCACGCTGACCACGCTGACCACGCCGGGCACGCCGGACACGCCGACCGCGCCGGGCATGCCGGAGAGCGCGGGGCGGCGCCGACAGACCCCGGCGCGGCGGATCGGCCGGTGGGTGTCGCCGACGACCCGGTGGGGGCCGCGCTGGCATCCGCGACGCCCGAGGAAACCAGGCCGACTGACCAAGAGCCCGCCGACACCGGGGCATCCGGCTCCGACGAGGCCACGGGCACCGACGCCGACGAGGAGTGGGAACGGCGGTTACGGGAGGCGTATGGCCTCGACGACGAACCCCGCGGGAACGGTTGAGGTGGCGACCCGCTGATGTGGCCGGAGCACACAAACACCGCGTCCACCACAGCACACAAACATCGCGCACGGTCGTACGATCCCGCTCGTTCCCCGGGGACGCGTCACACCGCGCAGATGTTACGGGGACATTCGCGACACGGTCATGGCCGGCCGGACGCTGACCGGCTTACAAAGGCTCATGAGCGGGCGTGTGGCTGCCGATATCCTTCCTCACTATGCGACTATTGCGGGCAAGCATGGTCGCGGTGTCCGTGCTCGCGGGGCTGCTGACACTCACCGGAGCCGCGGACGCCGCTGACCGCCATTACGAGGACGTCGTCGACCTGACCTTCCCCGCCCCGCCGGAGATGGCCCAGACACCCACGTCCGGCGGGATGGGCTTCATCGACGACTATCACTTCTCGCGCGGCAACACCTGTGGCATCCATCGCGCCACCGACATCATGGGCGACCACGGCATGAAGGTGTACGCGGCGCGCGATGGCCAGGTCACCCTGGCTCGCACCGGCAGCCACAACTGGTTGCGCCTGGAGGGCGATGGCTACCGCCACACGTATCTGCACCTCGGCCGCGACTACGGTTCGCGCGAGGAGGCCTTCGCCCCCGGCATCGAGGAGGGCGTGCAGGTCGAGCGGGGCCAACACATCGGGTATGTCGGCTCGTCGGGCAACGCCAGCGAGAGCGCCCCGCACCTGCACTTCGAGGTCAACCACGGTGAGCTGCACGACACGCCGTGCCGCGCCGACGGGTGGGGCTACTACAACCCGTACGAGTCGTTGAAGGCTGCCATCGCCCGCGGCGACGTGCCCGGCTCGGGCGGCGGTGAGCAGGCCGACGACGGCGAGTCCACCGACGGCGGCGACGAACCCGAGGATGAGGACCCGCCCGAGGGCGCCGGCGAGGACATCGAGCACGTGGAGCGGCTCGCCGGCTCGACCCGGATCAGCACAGCCGCCACGCTGGCCACGGACGCCTTCCCCGAGGGGGCCGACCACGTCGTGATCGGGCCGGCCTACTCGTTCCAGGAGACGATCGCCGCCGGCCCGCTGGCGGCGGCGCTGGGCGGCCCGGTGATCACCACCGGCCCGGAGGGGCTGCACGAGCGCGCGGCCGCGGCGATCCGCGAGCTCGCCCCCGAGCGGGTGACCCTCGTCGGCGACCACGACGTGCTCGGATACGGCGTCTTCGACGATCTCGTCGCCGAGACCGACGTGCACGGCGAGCACATCGAGCGCCTCGCCGGCGAGGGACCGGCGGGCACGGCCGCGACGGTCGCCGAGCAGGTGCGCGACCACACCGAGACGGACACGGTGTTGGTGGCTCGCGGCGCCGATCCCGACGCCCCGGACGCGTGGCCGGACGCCCTGACGGGTGGCTGGTACGGCGCCACCAGCGGTACGCCCGTGCTGTTGACCGCGACCGACAAGCTGCCGCAGGCGACGGCCGACGCGCTCGCGAACGTGGATGCGGTGACGATCGTGGGCGGCACCGCCGCGGTCAGCGAGGACGTCGAAGCCGAGCTGGGCGAGCAGGTGGCCACCGTCGACCGCCTGGCCGGCGACACCCGCTTCACCACGGCGGCCGCGCTGGTCGACGCGCTCCTGGGCGACGGCGCGATCGACTCGGAGCGGTTGTGGGCCGCCACGGGCGACGACTTCGCCGACGCGGTCGCGGCCGGGCCGGCCGTCGCCGCCGAGGGCGGGGCGCTCGCTCTCATCGACGGCACCGAGGGCAACGCCGACGACGGCCTGGACGGCTGGTTCGCCGAGCACCGGGAGCGCTTCGCCACCGGCACGGCGATCGGCGGCACTGCGGCGATCTCCGAAGACGCGCTGTACATCTTCGCCGAACGCCTCGAATAGGGCACCACCTTGGCCGGGCCGGTAGCCTGCCCGCCGAGATGATCGATCTACGGGCCCTGCGCGAGGACTTCGAGGCCGTGGCGGCAGCGCTCGGCCGCCGCGGCGTGGACCGCGGCGAGCTCGAGCGCCTGCGCGACCTGGACGTGCGCCGCCGCGAGCTCATCACCGAAGGCGACCGGCTGCGCGCCGAGCAGAAGCAGTCCGGCAAGCGCATCGGGCAAGCCCGCTCGGACGAAGAACGCCAGCAGCTCATCGCCGAGTCCAAGCAGGCGTCGGCCCGCGTCGACGAGCTCGAGGCCGAGCAGGCCCAGATCGAATCCGAGCTCAACGACGCGCTCGCCCACATCCCGAACCTGCCCCACCCGGACGCCCCGGACGGCTTCGACGACGACGACGCGGTGCAGCGGCGCACCTTCGGCACGCCGCAGACCTACGACTTCGACGTCCGCGACCACGTCGACGTCG
>CAYQMQ010000075.1:0-9328 GCA_964418395.1 uncultured Actinomycetota bacterium | reverse complement strand
GGTTGCTGGTTCCCCGGTGAGCCCGAGCCTACGTCAGCGGGTAGGGACGGTGGGACGGAGGGGTCAGTCGGCGAGGACTTCGCCGCGCACCCAGGCGGTGCCCGAGGCGCGCATGCCGATCTCCTCGGCGGCGGCCCGCGACAGGTCGATCACCCGGCTGTGGTCCGCCGGACCGTGGTCGTTGATGCGCACCGTGACCTGGCGACCGTTGTGGGTGTTGGTGACCCGCACCCGCGTGCCGCAGGGCAGCTCGCGGTGTGCGCCCGTCAGGTCGTGCATGTTGAACGTCTCGCCGCAGGCGGTCTGCTGCCCGTGGAAGGCTGAGCCGTACCAGCTGGCTTCGCCCTCGAAGGTGTCGACCACCTCGTCGTCGGCTTGTTCCGCACCGTCGCCGTCCTCTGCGCCGTCGGCTTGGCCGTCGTCGGCTCCGTCTCCGGTGCTTTCGGTCTCGCCCTCGCTGGGGGCCGGACCATCGGCTTCCGGGCGCGGCTCGCCGTCCAGGGCGGCCTCGAGCTGCTCGAGGACCAGGTCGCTGGCGGCCGCGGTGCCCCCGATGACCACGCCGCCGTCCCAGCGGTCGCGGTGGTCGCGCACGAACTCGTCGACGACGCCGGCGAGCTGTGCCGAGGGTGTCAACGCTACGGGGGCGTCGAGGCTGGCAGCCAGCGCGCCGGCCGCCAGCGCGTCGGGGAAGTCCTCGCCGGTGGCCAGCACGATCGGATGGGGCCCGGCCTCGTTGCGCGCCAGCGCCTCTTCGGCCACCTGCACGCTGGTGCCGTAGCGCGACGTGGCGGCCAGGCGTTCCGTCTCGAGTCCCAGCGACTCGATCTCGGCCTCGATGTCCGAGGGGATCGCCGTGTCGCCGCCGACCAGCAGCACGCGCTCGGCGTCGAGCTCGTCGAGCGCCTGGCGGGTGGCCTGCGGCAGGTGGTCGTGGGCGGTCAGCAGGGTGGGCAGCTGGTCGCGGCTGGCCGCCAGCGCGCTGGATGCCACCGCGTCCGGCCAGGCCCGGTCCGGGTTGTCGTGGGCGCCGAGCGTCAACAGCACCTCGCCGGTCTCGGCGGGGCCGGCGGCGGTGGCGAGCTGGCGGGCGGTCCCGTAGCGGTCGTCGCCGGCGATGCGGTCCACGGTGTAGCCGCGTTCGGCCAGCTCGTCGGCGACGGCCTCGCCGATCACGCCCGTCCCGCCCAGCAAGACCGTGCGCTCGACCCCCAGCCGGTCGAGCTCGGCGGCGACCGGGTCCGGGACCTCGTCCTCGAACGTCAACAGCACGGGAGCGTCGTGGTGGGCCGCCAGCGCCGTTGCCGCCAGCGCATCGGGGAAGTCGCCGGCCGTGGCCAACAGCGCGGTGTCGGCGGCGTCGCGGAACTGCTGGGAGGCGGCGACGCTGGTGGCCACCCGCCCGGAGCCTCCGGCTCGGCGCACCTGTGAGCTGGTCCTGTCGCCTGAGTCGAGCGGGTCGAGGTCCACGATGTCGAGGGGCTCGCCGCTGTCTTCCTCAGGGTCCCCCCGGGCGGGGTCGGCCAGGGGGGCGAGGATCGTCGCGACGGCGAGCAACGCCGCCCCGGTGACCACCTCGATGATTCGAGCGATGAGCATGACGGGCCCGCTTCACACTGGGGGACAAGCCTGTGCCGGGAGGGGTCCGCTCGGCTGCCCGCGCGCCGTGGCCGCCCACAGCACCGGACCCACCCCGCCACACTTTGCCGCCCCGGCCGGGGGACGCCAACGAAGGCCCATGGCCGTGTGGACAGGTACGTGCCAGCTCCGAGGACCTGAATCGGGGGTCCAGACGGGGCTGGATCGGGGGAGATCAGGCGGCTTTGACCGCGAGCACCGGACAGTCGGCGTGCAGCAGCACCTCCTGGGCGTTGCTGCCGAGCACCAGCTTGCCGACGGGGTTGCGGCGTCGGAGACCGATCACGATCAGCGTCGCCGACTCTTGCCGAGCGACCTCCACCAGGTCCTGCCCCGCGGGGCGCCCCCGCACCAGCTGGCGAACCTCGGAGGTGATCGGCTCGCTGTCGAGGAGCTGCTCGATCCGTGCGAGCTCGTCGCGGTAGGCGCGCGCCTGGTCTTCCTCGTCGCGGGTGCCGCCCCGCAGGGAGTGCACCACCAGCAGACGGGTGCCGCGGAGCTTGGCCTCGTCCACGGCGCGGTTGAGAGCCGCCCGCCCCTCATCGGACATGAGATAGCCCACCACGACGGTCATCGCCGATCCTTTTGCTCGCCACCCGAGCGGTGCAGGATAGGGGGCGTCCTCGGTCGGTGCGCTGACGTGACCTCGCCGGTGTGGTTTGATCCCCTCGTTGCACCCGATGACGAGGAGGGGGCGTGTACAAGGACTTCGTGCTCATTCCGGACGATCAGCCGGGGGTTCTCGCCCGACTCGGCGAGGCGTGCGAGGCTGCCGGCATCAACATCGAGGGGATCAGCGCCTTCACGGGGGAGGGCAAAGGGGTGGTGCACGTGCTCGTGCCCGATGCGGGCGCTGCGCTGTCGGCGCTGTCCGAGGCGGGCCTGGACGTGCGGGCGGCGCGGGATGTGCTCGTCGTCGACTGCCCGGACACCCCCGGGTCCATGGGCCGCATCTGCCGCCGCCTCGCCGATGCCGGGCTCAACATCCAACAGGCGTACATCGCCACCCAGAACCGCCTCGTGGTCGCAGTCGATGACATCGAGCAGGCCCGCGAGGTGGTGGGCGAACCGGGTTGATGAGCCGCTGATGGCCGAACCCACCGCCGCTTCTGGCAACACCCTCGACGAAGCCGACCCCGTCGCTGAGCTGCGCCGGCGTGCCGCCGAACGGTTGGAGGCCCCGACGGCGGCCCTGGTCGCCGACCTGGCCGAGGCGGTGTACCGCCGGGCGCCCTCCGAGACGGCGCGGCGGGCCCTGGCCGAGCCCGACCGCGTGGTCGACTGGCTGTCGCACGCCCTCGAGGTCATCGGTGACCGCGCGCCCGGCGAGCTCGGCCTGTGGGTGTACGACGATCCCCGCGGCACCGTCGTGGAGGTCACCACCGAGGACACGCCGTTTCTGGTCTCCACCGTCCTCGAGGAAGTGGACCGGCGCGGCGAGCACGTCGACGAGATGCTCCACCCGGTGCTGGGCGTGCAACGCGACGAGGACGGATGGCTCGTCGGGCTGTGCTCGGCGCGTGAGGCGCAGCGGCGCGAGGCGTTCGCGTGGTTGCGGCTCTCGCGCCGCCTCGACCGCGCCGAGCGTGACGATCTCCGGCAGGGCCTCGCGCGCGTGCTGGAGGATGCTCGGGCGGCCACCGCCGATTTCGCGGCGATGACCGAGCGAGCCCGCCACGTGGCCGCCGAGCTGCGCGAGCGCGGCCCCCGGCGCTGGCCCGCGGGCGACGTCGAGGAGGCGGCGGACCTCCTCGACTGGCTGCTCGCCGACCACTTCGTGTGGCTGGGCGCCCGCGACTACCGGCTGGTCGACACCGACCAGGGTCGGGCGATCGTCACTGACCCCGACAGCGGGCTCGGGATCCTGCGCGATGCCGAGTCGTCGTCGTTCACCGAGCCGGTGCCGATCGACACGCTGCCGCCGGAGGCAGCCGTGGGCCTGGCCTCCGACCAGCCGCTGACGGTGTCGCGCACCAACCGGCCCAGCACGGTGCACAAGCGGGTGCGGATGATGTCGCTGTCGGTGACCGCCCTCGACCGCGACGGGCGGGCGGTCGGGGAGCGCCGCTTCCTCGGGTTGTTCGCCCAGCGTGCCTACGCCGAGCCGGCCAGCACCATCCCCGTGCTGCGCCGCAAGCTCGAGCAGATCCTCGCCGCCGAGGACGTCGTGGCCCACTCCCACGACGAGCGGGCGCTGCGCACCCTGTTCGAGGCCTTCCCCAAGCACGAGCTGTTCGCGGTGGACACCGGGCAGCTGCGGAGGACCGTCGTCGGCCTGTTGGAGGCGCAACGCCGCCAGCAGGTGCGGCTGTGGTGCCATCCGGAATCCGCCGGGCAAGGGATCGTCGCCGTGCTGACCCTGCCCCGGGAGCGCTTCAACGCCAGGCTGCGTCGGAGGGTGCAGCAGCTGCTGGCCGACCGGTTCAGCTCCCCGGAGATCGATTACCACCTCTCGCTGGCCGAGGGAGAGGCGGCGCTGTTGCACTTCGTGATCCACGCGGACCCGCGCGTGCTCGAACGCGTCGACATCGACGCCCTGGAACGGCGCATCATCGAGATGAGCCGGACGTGGGACGACGCGGTCGCCGCCGAGCTGCACCGGCGGGCCGACGACGCCGCCGAGGCCGAGCGGCTGGCCGACCGGTACCGGGGCGCCTTCGACGACGTCTATCAGGCGGCGACGGATCCGCAAGACGCGGTCGCCGACGTCTTCGCCCTCGAGACGGTGCGCACCGGCCCGGATCCGGTAACCCTGCGGCTGGTCCCCACCGGCGATGAGCGCATGCCGCTGCGCGCCCGGCTGGTCAAACGTGGCTCGGGGGTGGAGCTCAGCGCGTTCGTGCCGATCCTGGAGAGCCTCGGGTTCGTGGTCGTCGAGCAGGTGCCCCACCGGCTCACGGTGGAGGGAGCCGACCTGCAGCTGCACGATTTCGGCGTCCGCACCGAGCAGGGCCACACGGTGGACATCGAGGCCGATCACGAGCGCCTGGCCGACGCCGTCTCCGCGATCTGGCACGAACGGGCCGACGCCGACCTGTTGAACCACCTCGTGCTCGACGCCGGCCTGACGTGGGCCGACGTGGCCGTGCTGCGCGCCTACCGCCGTTACCGCCGCCAGATCGGCACCGCCTACACCGAGGCCTATCAGGACGAGGCGCTGCTGTCCCACCCCGACGTCGCCCGGGCCCTGGTCCGGCTGTTCCGGGTGCGGGTGGACCCTCGGGTCGACGACGGCGACGACGCCCTCGAGGACGCCCGGCAGCAGCTGTACGCCGCGCTGGAGGGAGTGGCCCATCTCGACCAGGACCGGATCCTGCGCCGCCTGGCCGGCACCGTCGAGGCGACGGTGCGCAGCAACGTCGCGGTGGCCGGGGGAGGGGAGCGCGGCAGCGACGCGCTGGCCCTCAAGCTGGCCAGCGCCGAGGTGCCCGAGATGGTCGCGCCGGTGCCCCTGGCCGAGATCTTCGTCCACCACCCGACCATGGAGGGCATCCATCTGCGCGGGGGGCGGTTGGCCCGCGGTGGCATCCGCGCCAGCGACCGCCGGGAGGATTTCCGCACCGAGGTGCTGGACCTGATGCAGGCCCAGCTGACCAAGAACGCGGTCATCGTGCCCACCGGCGCCAAGGGCGGCTTCGTGTTGCGTCACCCGCCGGGGGAGCCGGCCGCCCGCAAGGAGGCCACGGCCGTGGCCTACCGCCGCTACGTGCGGGGGCTGCTCGACGTCACCGACGACGTGGTCGACGGCGCGACGACGCCCGCCCCGAACGTCCGCCGGCGTGACGGCGACGATCCCTACCTCGTCGTGGCCCCCGACAAGGGCACCGCCGCGCTGTCGGACGACGCCAACCGGATCGCGATGGCCTACGGCTTTTGGCTGGGTGACGCGTTCGCCACCGGCGGCTCGAACGGCTACGACCACAAGACGCTCGGCGTGACCGCCCGCGGCGCGTGGGTGGCGGTGCAGCGCCACTTCCGCGAGCTCGGGGTGGATGTGCAGCACGAGCCGATCCGCGTGATCGGGATCGGGGACATGGGCGGGGACGTGTTCGGCAACGGGGTGTTGCAAAGCGCGCAGATCAAGCTGGTGGCCGCGTTCGACCACCGCGATGTGTTCCTCGATCCCGACCCCGACCCGGCGGTGAGCTACCGCGAGCGCGAGCGCCTGTTCCACTCGGCGCAATCCTCCTGGCAGCACTACGACCCGCGCCTGATCAGCGCTGGCGGCGGGGTGTGGTCGCGCCAGACGAAGTCGGTGCCGTTGTCCGAGCCGCTGCAGCGGCTGCTCGGGGTGGACGAGCCCGCCTTGAGCCCGCCGGCGCTGATCCGCGCGGTGTTGGAGGCGCCGGCCGACCTGCTGTTCCTCGGCGGCATCGGGACCTTCGTCAAGGCCAGCCACGAGCACCACGACATGGTGGGCGACCGCGCCAACGACGCCATTCGGGTGGACGCTGACCGGCTGCGGGTCCGCGTGGTCGGCGAGGGTGCCAACCTCGGGTTGACCCAGCGCGCCCGCATCGAGTACGCCCGGCGCGGCGGCCGGATCAACACCGATGCGATCGACAACGCCGGGGGCGTGGGCACCTCCGATCGCGAGGTGAACGTGAAGCTGGCCCTCGACACCGCGATCGCCGGGGACGAGCTCGACCCGGACCAGCGGAACGGGCTGTTGCGACAGGTCACCGAGCCGGTGGTGGACGGGGTGCTGGCTGACGTCGAGCGGCAGGCCGGGGCGATCAGCCACGAGATGGAAGCCGGCGCCGCCCACCTGTCGGCCCACAACGAGCTGATGCGCCGGCTCGAGCACCACGGCGAGGAGCCCACCCCCGCCGGGCGGCTCGACCGCGAGCTGGAGGTGCTGCCCACCCCCGCCGAGCTGGACCGGCGCGCCGAGGCGGGCGCCGGGCTCAGCCGCCCGGAGATCGCGGTGCTGATGGGCTATGCCAAGCTCGATCTGCGGGACGCGCTCGTCGACGCCGCCCTGCCCGACGATGACGCCCTGAAGGTTCTGCTGACCGGCTACTTCCCCGACGACGTCGTCGCGAAGATCCCCGCCGCGGTTGCGGCGCACCCGCTCGGGCGCGAGCTCATCGCCACCCGGGCGACGAACGACGTCATCGATCACATGGGGGTCACGTGGGTCGATCAGGTCGCGCGGCAGTCCGGCTCGGCAGCCGAGGACGTGGTCGCTGCGTACTGGGTGGCCCGCACGCTGCTCGATGCCCCCTCGGCATGGGACGCGATCGTGCGCCACGAGCTGACCTGCGATCCTCTGCTGATCGCCGAGCTACGCGCGCTGGTGGACGACGCGGTCGACCACGTCACCCGCACCGAGCTGCGCTTCGGCGTCGCTGACATCGGTGGCATCGTCGAGCGCGACCGCTCTGCTGCCGTCGCGATCGAGCACGCCGCGCACGAGGTCGGTTCGGAGAGCTACCAGCGGCGACGGCAGCAGCGCATCGCCCGCTACATCGACTTGGGCCTGGCCGACGAGGACGCCGAGCATCTCGTCGGCGTGTCCGATCTCGCCATCACCCCCGATGTGGCGGCCATCGCCCGCGAGCTGGACCGCCCCCCGCGAACGGTCGCCGACGTCCACCGGCGGGTGGGTGACGCCTTGCCGTTCGCCCGGCTCGCCGAGCGGCTCGACCAAGCCGAGCCGCGGGGTCTGTGGGAGCGCTGGCAGAGCCAGGGGCTCGCCGACGAGCTGCAACAGACCCGCCGGGCCGTCGCCCGGCGGGTGCTCGTCGAGCATCCCGACCGCGACGCGGGGGGCGCGGTCGCGGCGTTCCTGGACGCCCGGCCGGAGGCGCGCCACCGTCTCGACACGCTCGTCCGCCGCGTCGAGGCCGCTGACGAGGTCGACCTGGACGCCGTGGCCGTGGTCGTCCGGGCGCTGCGCGACGCCTTCGCTGAGTGACCGTTGTCCCGCCGTGGCGGTCAGCGGCGGTCGATGGGGACGTATTCCCGCCGGGTGGCGCCGGTGTAGATCTGGCGGGGCCGGTTGATCCGGGTGTCGGGGTCGGAGATCATCTCCCGCCACTGGGCGATCCAGCCCGGCAGCCGGCCGATGGCGAACAACACCGGGAACATGTTGAGCGGCAGGCCCATCGCCCGGTAGATCAGCCCCGAGTAGAAGTCCACGTTCGGGTACAGGCGGCGCTCCACGAAGTAGTCGTCGGCCAGAGCGATCTCTTCCAGCTGCCGGGCGATGTCGAACAGCGGGTCGTTGCCCACGAGCTTGTCGATCACCTTGTGGGCTGCGTCCTTGATCAGCGTCGCCCGCGGGTCGTAGTTCTTGTAGACGCGATGCCCGAACCCCGGCAGGCGGAACGGGTCGTCCTTGTCCTTGGCCCGCTTGACGAATGTCTCCAGGTCGTCGTCGGACTCCTTGATGTGGAGCAGCGTCTCGACGACCTCCTGGTTGGCCCCGCCGTGCAACGGCCCCCACAACGCCGTGATGCCGGCCGAGATCGAGCCGAAGATGTTGAGATGGCTCGACCCGGCCATGCGCACCGTCGAGGTCGAGCAGTTCTGCTCGTGGTCGGCGTGCAGGATGAACAGCTGGTCCAGCGCCTTGGCGACGTCCGGGTCCACCTCGTAGGGCTCGGCGGGCACCGCGAACATCATGTGCAGGAAGTTCTCGGCGTAGTCGAGGTGGTTGAGCGGGTAGATGTAGGGCTGGCCGACCGAGGTCTTGTAGGAGAACGCCGCCACGGTCGGCAGCTTGGCCATCAGGCGGTACATCGAGACCTCCACGTCCCGGGGGTCGTGGGGGTCGTAGTGGTCCTGGTAGAAGGTGGACAGCCCGCACACGGCCGAGGCGAGGATGGCCATGGGGTGGCCGTCGGTGGGGAAGGCGTCGAAGAAGCGGCGCATGTCCTCACGCAACAGGGTGTGGCGGGTGATGTGGGTCTGGAACTCGTCCAGCTCGGCGCGGGTGGGCAGCTCGCCGTGGATCACGAGGTAGGCGACCTCGAGGAAGGTCGAGTTGGCGGACAGCTCCTCGATCGGATAGCCGCGATACCGCAGGATGCCCTGTTCCCCGTCGATGTAGGTGATGTCGCTGCGCACGGCCCCAGTGTTGGCGAATGCCGGGTCGTAGGTGATGTGGCCGGTTTCGGCCCGCAGCTGGGTGACGTCGATGCCCCGTTCCCCTTCGGAGCCTTCCACGATCGGCGTGTCGAACGTGTGACCGTCGAACTCGATGCGTGCGTGGTCTGTCATGGTGACCGTTCCTTTGCGGCGGCTGCCGGCGGATCGCCGTCACAGGCGGCGTGGCCGGGGGTGGTGTCTCGTCCGGCGGGAGCCTACCCAGCCGCAGCCAGCCCCAGTGACACCACGGCGCCCCGAACGGCTCGCTGCCGTCACGCCGCCTCGTCGTCGCTGTCGAGCAGTTGGCGGGCGGACTCCTCGCTCAGTTCCCCGTCGGTGTGGCGGACCACGCTCGCCGCGGCCTCCTCGGCGGAGATCAGCCCGTGTGCCACCGCTTCCCGAAGCTTGGTCACGTGCGCGCTCAGCGCCTCCCGGTCGATCTCGGCAGGTGGCGAGGCCGGCTTCTGACGCCCGCGACGCTGGGTCCACACGGTGCGCTTCGACTCCTCGCCGGACTCTCCGTCGCCTGTGCCCTCCGCTGAGCGGTCCCGCGCGTCGTGCACCGACTTCAACACCAGGAACACCACGAGCAGGA
>CAYQMQ010000074.1:0-9378 GCA_964418395.1 uncultured Actinomycetota bacterium | reverse complement strand
CGCCGCCGAGCCGTGGCGTGCCGAGGTGCGCTGACGCCGCTCACGCAGCGCAGCGGTAGCGGCCCTGGCCGAGCCGCTCAAGCAGCGAAGCGGTAGCGGCCCTAGCCGAGCCGCTCGGCGCTAGCCGCTGAGCGCGGCGATGGTCGCCTTCATCCACGGGCCGAGGTCGCCGGGGTGGCGGGCGGAGATCAGGTTGCCGTCCACCACCGTCTCCTGGTCGACCCAGTCACAGCCGGCGTTGACCATGTCGTCCTTGATGGCCATGAAGCTGGTGGCCCGGCGGCCCTTGATGATGCCCGCCGAGATCGGCACCCAGCCGGCGTGGCAGATGTAGGCCAGCGTCTTGCCGGCGGTGTCGAACTCGCGGGTCAGCTCCAGGCACCGCTCGGAGGTGCGGAACGCGTCCGGGGCGAAGCCACCGGGGATGACCAAGGCGTCGAAGTCATCGGCTGACACCTTGTCGACCGAGGTGTCCACCGGCATCGGCCCGTGACCCCGCTTGCCGGTGACCGGCTCGCCCGTGACGCCGGCCACCGTGACCTGCGCGCCCTCCTCCCGGAGGCGGTGCAGCGGGTACAGCAGCTCGGTGTCCTCGAACAGGTTCGCGGCAAACAGCAGAACCTTCTTGCCCTCAAGCGTCATATGGATCACCTCTGTGACGACAGCCTGCGACGGACGCCAGCGATCCTAACCACTGGGGCGGCGGTTCACGCCCGGCCACCCGGACGGAACCGGGCGTGGTGGCCGGCTGACGGGCGGCCGCTGCCGCTGCGCTATCTGGGCGGCTGGTTGTCAGTCGATCGGGCCGAGCGCGGGGGCGGAGCCGGTCGTGGGCACTTCGCGGCGCCAGCCGGTGCGGTTGATCTCCGGACGCAGGGCGGCGGCTTCGCGGTAGGAGTAGCCGGACAGCAGCGCTTCGGTCTTGAGCCGCTCGCGGGCGAGGAACGCCACCAGCGAGTCGCGGGTGTCCATGTAGGGCCGGCAGTCGAGCTCGAGGGTGATGGTGCCGCTGTAGCCGGAGGCGCCCACGTGCTGGACAAACCGTTCGAGCGGCAGGATCCCCGCCCCGATCGGCGCGTGGCTGTCGGTGCCGGTGCCGAGGTTGTCCGAAAGGTGGATGTGGCACACGCGGCCGGCGAGGGCGTCCCAGGCTTCGAGCAGGTCCACGCCGGCCACGGCGAAGTGCGACGTGTCGAACACCACCCGCGGGTAGGCGGACAGGTCGGCGGGGGTCACCGCCGAGGAGAACACCCGCCCGCGCCACGGGAACAGGTTCTCCATGGCGAAGTGCACGCCCGCGTCGGCGGCGGCGTCGTCGGCCTGGCCCTCGGCCAACCACCGCCGCGCCTTGCGCTCCCAGCGGAACGGCGCGTGGGCCACGAGGGTCTCGGCACCGAACGCCGCGGCGCGTTCCAGTGAGCGGTGGGTCTTCTGGCGGTAGTCGACGCCGAGCACGCGGCGCAGAACCACCATGTACGGGCCGTGCACCACCGGCACGGTCAGGCCGGCCTCGCGGGCGAAGCCGTTGACCATCATGGGGCTGCGGCTGTCGCGCTGGTGGCTGATGACCACCTCTGCGGCGGAAAAGCCCGCATCCGCGATGGCGTCCATGACCCAGCCCAGCGGGGTCAACAGCAACGCGCCGGTGGTGGCAAGCACCCGGGGGCGGTGGGGTTCGGGGCCCGCGGTCTGGTCGGTCGAGGCGGAGGGGTTGGTCTCGGTCATCGTTGGGTCAACGGTACACGGTGCCCGCTGGATACGGCCGCGGGCGACGTTACGGGCTCGCGGCGCGGTGGCTAGGCTCTGCTGGCGTGAACCTCGCGCGCACCCTGCAGGCCACCGCGGCCCGGCTGCCCCAGCGGCCGGCGCTGCTCGTCGGCGCCGATGACGAGGCCAGGCGCACGATCACGTACGGTGAACTGGACGCGGCCGCGCGGCGCGGCGCGGCGGCGCTTCGCGCGCTGGGCCTGGCACCGGGCATGACCCCGCGGTCTCCGGCTGCCGAGGCCAGCCTCGAGCAGGCCGCCGGCGACCGCGTGGCGATCCTGTGCCCCAACGGCGCGCCGTTCGTGGAGGCGTTGTACGCGGTGTGGGCCGCCGGGCTGGTGGCCGTGCCGCTCAACGCCGGCAGCGTCGCCCGTGAGGTGGCCGCCGTGCTGGCCCACGTGGACGCGCGCGCCGTCGTCGTCCATCGTGAGCTCGCCGGCGTGGTCGAGGCCGTCCGCGACCAGGTGCCGGCCCTCGATCACGTCCTCGTCGTGGACGACGCCACCCCGCTGGCGGCGGCCGTCGGCGCAGACGCCGAGCCGCTGGCGACCGTGGCCGGCGACGAGGAGCAGCTCGCCTTGGTGCAGTACACCGCGGGCACGACCGGCGAGCCCAAAGGGGCGATGCTGCGCCACCGCCACCTGGCGGCCAACCAGCGCCAGCTCGCCGCCACGCGGCTCGCCATCGGCGAGCACGACCGCGTGCTGTGTGTCCTGCCGCTGTTCCACATCTACGCGTTGAACGTGGCGCTGGCCTACCCGCTGGGTCAGGGGGCGGCCGTGGTGGTGTGCGACCGGTTCGACGCCGCCGCCAGCCTCCGCGTGATCGCCGAGACCGGGGTCACCGTGCTGTTGGGCGCGCCGCCGATGTTCGCGATGTGGGCCGACGTCGAGGGCGCCGGCGAGCCGGGCCTGTCCGACGTCCGCCTGGCCGTCTCCGGCGCGGCGCCGTTGCCGCCGGTGGTGCTGCGCCGGTTCTCCGACCGCCTGCGCGTGCCGCTCTACGAGGGCTACGGGTTGACCGAGAGCGCGCCGGTGCTGACCAGCACCGCGGTGACCGGCGAGGTGCGGCCCGGCAGCGTCGGCCATCCGCTGCCGGAGGTGACGCTGCGCCTGATCGGCGACGACGGCCAGCCGGTGCGCCGCGGCGACCCCGGCGAGGTCTACGCGCGAGGGCCCAACATCTTCGCCGGCTACTGGCACGACGTGGCCGCGACCGCCCACGCGCTCTCCGACGGGTGGCTGGCCACCGGCGACGTCGGCTACGAGCAGGACGGGGCGCTGCACCTGGTCGACCGCAAGCGCGACCTGGTGATCGTCTCGGGCTTCAACGTCTACCCCCGCGAGGTGGAGAGCGTGCTGGCCGCCCACCCGCAGGTGGCCGACGCGGCCGTGGTCGGCGTGCCCGATTCCGCCACCGGCGAGGCCGTCAAGGCGTTCGTGCAGCCGACGCCGGGCACCCGCCCGACGGCCGAGGAGCTCACCGCACACTGCACCGGCCAGCTGGCCCGGTACAAGGTCCCCCGCTATCTCGCGGTCGTCGAACAGCTGCCGGTAGGACCCACCGGCAAGGTCATGCGCCGCATGCTGACCGACGGCTGAGACGCCGCGTCCCGACGCGGGGTGAGGGTGTTGGTGCTCTGCGCGGTCCGCCGCGCGGCGTCCGTCGCCGGTAGCCTGGCCGACGATGACCCTGGGAGCCCTGATCGCCGCGGCCGGGGCGGTGATCGCCGGCGCGTTCGCTGGCCGGTTGGCCGGCCAGTACCGCGCGCGGCGCCGAGGCCACGCGCTCGCGTGGACGATGGCCCTGGGGCTGTACGCGGCGGGGATGGTGGTGTTGGCCGTCGGGCTCGTCGCCGGCTGGCATCCGGTGACGTTCGGCGTCTACTGGGGGGCGGGTGCGCTGCTCAACGTCGCCCTGCTGGCGGTGGGCCAGCTGCTGCTGCTCGACCCCGCCCGCACCCCGCTGTGGTGGACCCTCGGCGGCCTGGCCGCGGTGTGGACCGTGGGGGCGCTGGCGCTCAGCCCGCCCGATCCCGGCGCGCTGGCCGCGGCCAGCGCGCAGGCCAGCATCCCGGCCGGCGAAGCGGTGTTCGGCTCGCAGGCGCTGGCGTGGACGATCCTGCGCCCGATCACCTTGACCAGCTTCGTGGTGGTGCTGGTGGGCTCGGCGTGGTCCGGGGTGCGCCACCGCCGCCTCGGGGTGGGGCTGATCGCCGTGGGCGTGGCGGTGGCAGCGTCGTCGTCGGCGTTTCTGCGGGCCGATCTCGAGGTCGGCGTCCCCGCCGCGCTGACCGTCGGGGTGGCAATCATGTACGCCGGCTTTCGCTCGGCCAGCAAGGCGCCGCGGCCGGCCCGCCGTGGGGCGGCCGGCACCGAAGCCAGCGCCGGGGCCGGCGAGACCAGCACCGACACGCCGGCCAGCACCTGATCACCCCACGATGGCTTCGCGCGTCACCGTGTACACCCGCGTGGGCTGCAAGCTGTGCGAGCAAGCCGAGCGCGTGGTGGCCGCCCACGCCGGCGACGCGCCGGTGGAGGTGGTCGACGTCGACACCGACCGCGAGCTGCAGGACCGCTACGGGGTGCGGGTGCCGGTGGTGGCCATCGACGGCGTCGAGCGCTTCGAGCTGCAGGTCGACGAGGACGCGCTGATCGCGGCGCTGCGAACCTGATGCGCTCAACACGCCCCTTCCCATCGGTCGGTCTCGGCGCGTAGACTTGCGCCGTACGGAGCCGGGGCGAATGTCCGGTCCGCGCACCGCTCCTCGGAGCGGCCGTCGCCACCGTGGTGCCTCACGACGACGGCCACGCGGAGCAGTTCGCGTCTGGGACTGTTGGCCGGCCAACGGGGATTGCCGTCGCGTCGGTTGCGCCGAAGGGGGTTGGCTCGCCTCGGGTGGAGGACGGCGGGTTCCGTGCCCGGATCGGCCCGCGGGGGCCCGACGAACGGAGAACGCACGATGTCGGATCCAAGAGAGACGGTCACGTTCAACCTGCGCGACCAGCAGCCGCTGCCGACCTCGGGCAGCGGCGAGGGGGACCTCACCGACGAGCTGGTCAACACGTCGGTGTGGTCCGACGAGATGCTCGAGTCGGCAGGGATCCCGATCATCGACGTGCCGTTCGTGACGGTCGGCGGGGGCATCGGGTCCTTCGTGCTGGTCGACTACCTGCGGATCGCGGGCGTGCCGCCGGAGGACATCAAGGTCCTGACGTTCAACGACACGCCCTACGAGCAGTACGCGTTCCTGTGCAAGAACTCCCAGATCCCCGACAACGAGCGGCTGCGCTCGGACTCGGGCTCGACGCCCGACAACATCTGGGGCTTTCCCGCCTACGCGCTCCGCGAGGCGTGGCGCGACAAGACGCTGCGCCCGCTGGTCCACGTGCTCGTCGAGCCGGTGCTGCGCCCCTACTGGACCCCGCAGGCCGGCACCGTGTTCAGAGCCATGGATCGCGAGGCCGAGCGCATCGGCTGGTCGAACTACCTCCACAAGGGCCAGGTGCGGATGGTGCGCCAGCGCTCCACCGGCGGGTACTTCACCATCCTCACCCCGCCGGAGGGCATGAGCCGCACCAAGCGGATCGCGTTCCGCTCGCAGTACGCCCACATCGGCGTGGGGTATCCGGCGCTGCGCTATCTGCCCGATCTGCAGAAGTACCGCGACACCTACGGCGACTACACCCGGGTGGTCAACGCCTACGAGCCTCACGAGCACATCTACGAGACCCTGCAGAGCAAGCCGAGCGTGGTGATGGTGCGCGGCTCGGGCATCGTGGCCTCGCGCATCCTGCAGCGGCTGATCGACGACCGTGACGCCACCGGCGCCCAGACGCTGATCCTGCATCTGTTCCGCACCTACCGCACCCAGCCGAAGAAGGACCGCAGGTGGGGGTTCGGCAAGCAGAAGGTGGCCGACGGGTGGGCCTTCCAGGGCTTCAACGTGACCAAGGCCTCCTGGGGCGGTCAGCACCGCAAGAAGCTGCTGAAGCTGGAAGGCGAGGAGCGCAAGGAGTTCCTCGACTACATCGGCGGCGGCGCCCACACCCCGGCGCGCCGTGACTGGCGCGAGCAGCTCAAGCGCGGCAAGGCCCAGGGCTTCTACCGCCAGCACGTCGGGGTGGTCGAGGACGTCCAGCCGGACGAGGAGGGCGACGCGGTCGTCACGAAGGTGCGCGACGGCGACGGCAACATCACCGAGATCAAGGCCAACTTCGTCATCGACTGCACCGGCCTGGTCGGCTCCGCCCGCGACCACCGGGTGCTGGCCGACCTGCTCGACCACACCGGGGCCCGCGAGAACCTGAGCGGCCGGCTCGACTGCGGTGCCGGCTTCGAGGTGACCGGGGCGACGTCCCCGCCGGGCAAGCTGTACGCGTCCGGCTCGCCGGCGGCCGGCAACTCCTACGGCGGGGTCGACTCGTTCCTGGGCCTGCAGTACGTGGCCCAGGTGATCGCCGACGACCTGGCCCGGGAGGGCTTCTGCCGCCAGATCCGACCGCTGCGCTCGATCCGGCACTGGTTCAAGTGGGCCCGGAACAAGCCGCTGTGAGCCCGCGGCCGCACGCCACCCCGACCGTGACCGAGGAGCGAACACCATGACCCCGACGCTGGGAGGCCGCCTTCAAACCCGCCTCTTCGCGATCATCGTCGTCGGCGGCATCTGGACGGGCATCGTCGGGCCGGCCCTGCCGCGCCCCACCGACGCGACGCTGGCCGATGTGTACGAAGGTACCTTCCAGGTGCTCGCCGTCGTGTTGGTCGCCGGGCTGGTGTGGGAGCTCGTCTACCACGTCCTGCAGCAGTTCCGCTGGGAGAAGGACTGGCCCACGCTGTACGGGCTGCTCACCGGGATCAACGAGGGCCTGCTGGCCTGGTACCTGACCGTCGGGCTGGCGCTGATCCCGGCGCAGGTGCCCACGGCGACGTTCGTGGCCCACTTCGCCACCACCTGGCTCGTGGTGTTCCTGTGGCTCAACGGGCCGATGCGGGTGCCCTTCCTGCGCTGGCGGTTCCGGGGCGGGCGTTTGGTGTAGGCACGAGGGCACGGCTCGCTGCCGGCGGGGACCACACGGCACGAAGGGGAGCACGAGATGGACCAGATCGGCGACTATCGCACCACGCAGCTGCTGGGCGAGGGCAGCGGCGGGCAGGTGTGGGTGTGCCACGTGCCGCCGCGCCTGGGTGTGGCCGAGACCCAGGCGGCGGTCAAGCTGCTCACCGACCCCGCCACCGAGGAAGCGTTCAACGCCGTCGCCGACGAGCTGAAGCTGCACGCCGTCGCCGACGCCGACCGGCTCGTCCGGCTGTTCGAGGTGGGCTACTGGTCCGGCCACGTGTTCGTGGCGATGGAGTACGTCACCCACGGCTCGCTGGGCACGGCGAACGGGCTCGATCGCGACACGGCGGTGCGGGCGGTCGCCGACGCCGCCAGGGGCGTGCACGCCTTGCACGAACGGGGGGTGGCCCACCGGGCCATCAAGCCCAGCAACATCCTGCTGGCCAACGGCCACGCCAAGCTCTCCGAGCCGGGGCTGACGCATCTGCTGTCGCCCCGCAAGACGTTGTCGGGGTTCGGCGCGATCGGGACCGTGGAGTTCATGGAGCAGGGCCTGGCGCACGGAGAGCAGCCCGGCCGCGCCTCGGATGTCTGGTCGCTGGGCGCGTGCCTGCAGTACGTGCTCACCGGCGTCTCGGTGTACGGCCCCGAGATGCCCCGCGACAGCCTGCTGGCGGCGCTGCGCTACGTGTTCACCACCACGGCGCAGCCGAGCCCACAGCTCGACGAGCCCTGGGCGGAGGTGGTGGGACGGTGCATCGCCGCCGACCGCGCCGAGCGGTATCCCACCACCGAGGCGCTCGCCGACGACATCGATCGCGTCCACGGGCAAGCGAGGCAGCGATGAGCGCACCCACGACCCCCGTCCGCGTCGCACCCGGCTCCGGACTCGTCGGGCGGGTCGGCGACGGCGTCCTGGTGGTGGCCGCCCCCGTCGTCGAAGAGCAGGCGACCTCGCTGCTGACGCTGCTGCGCGAGGCCTGCGACGGCCAGGACCGGCCCGGGCGGCTGCTGGCCCGCCGCGTGGCCCAGCACGTGTTCCAGAGCGACCCGGCGGCGGTGCCGTCCTTCGCGGTGCTCGCACCGACCGACGACGGGTGGGCGGTCACCCTCCACGGGGACGTCGAGCTCAGCGTGGTGCGCGGTGGCGCCAGCGAAGAGCCGGTGTCGGGGCGGCAGGCGGCCACCTGGGTCGATCGCATCGTCCCCGAGGGCTTCGATCGGCTCGTCGTCGCCCCGGACGTCGCCGCGCTGGCGGTGCCGTCGGGGCCGTACGATCTCCAGGCCGGGGTCGTGCCCGGGGCCGGGGTCGTGATCGCCGCCGACGAGCCGGCTCAGCCACGGCCGCCCGAGGCCGCAGCCACCGGGGTGGGCCAGCCGGCGGCCGCGCCCCAGCCGCCGCCGTCCGCCGAACCGCAGCCCGCTCCGCCGTCCCAGCCGCCGCCTGCCGAGCCGGCTGCGCCGCCGCCGCAACCGGCGTCACCTCCACCGGCGTCACCGCCTCCCGAGCCAGCTCCCGCGCCGGCCGCGTCCAGCGCGCCGGTCGACGACACCGCCGAGCAGTCCGCGGTGGGGCTGCCGTCGCCCGAGCAGGCGGAGCGCCAGCAGACGCCGCCGCCCGCGCCGCCGGCGGCCACGACGGACGCGTTCGAGTCGGTGTCGCTGTTGCAGCCCGCCGCCGTCCCCCAGCGGGACCCGCTGCCGGTGGTCGGCGAAACCGCGGCCGACGTCGACGTGGCCCCTGCCGACGCGCCGCTGGTCAAGGGCGTGCTGTGCGCGAACGGCCACTTCAACCACCCGCAGGCGCGGTACTGCTCGGTGGACGGCATCTCGATGGTCCACCGCACGCTCGCGCCGGTGCAACGCCCCCGGCCGACGTTGGGGGTGATGGTCAGCGATGACGGCTCGGCCTATCCCCTCGACCACGACTACCTCGTGGGCCGCGAACCCGACGGCGACGAGGGCGTGATCTCCGGCGAGCTCACGCCCCTGTACCTCGAGGACGCCGAGCGCAGCGTCTCCCGGGTCCACGCCGAGATCCGCCTCGAGGGCTGGGACGTGACGGTCGTGGACCGGGACTCGGCCAACGGCACCTACGTCGCCGCCCGCGGGGAGACGGAGTGGCGCCGCCTCCCGTCCGGGCGCCAGGAGACCATCGCGCCGGGGACCCGGATCGCGTTCGGCAAGCGGACCATGACGTTTGACTCCCACCATCAGACGTGAGCCCACCGGCTTGCTCGAAACCTCCGACAAGGAGCGCGCGATGCGCGACCACTCGCTGTTCACCGACGCCACCCACCACCTGCAGCAGGCGCTGCGCCACGCCCGGGTGTCGGAGGACACCCTGGAGCGGCTCGAGCACCCCAAATCGGTGGTCAAGGTCTCGATTCCGCTGCGCCGCGACGACGGCAGCCTGCGCACCTTCCGCGGCTACCGGGTGCGCTACGACGACTCGCGCGGGCCGGCCAAGGGCGGCATCCGCTTCCACCCCGACGTCGACGTCGACGAGGTGCAGACGCTGGCGTTCTGGATGACCATCAAGTGCGCGG
>CAYQMQ010000073.1:0-9442 GCA_964418395.1 uncultured Actinomycetota bacterium | reverse complement strand
AGTGACCTACCGCTTCGCTGCTTGAGGTCATCACGCGACCGCGCAGTGCTCGACGAGCGCGTCCACGTCGACGTCGTCGACCGGTCCGACCAACGCCAGCGTGAACGGGCCCGTCAGCACCGCGCGGGCCGCTTCGGCCACGTCGTCGTGGTCGACCGCGTCGATGCGGGCCAGGACGTCGTCGACGTCCAGCAGCGGCGTGCCGGTGATCTGCGAGCGGCCCAGGCGCACCATGCGGCTGCCGGTGTCTTCGAGGCCGAGCACGATGCCGCCGGCGAGGCTGGCGCGGGCGCGTTCGAGCTCGTCGTCGGACAGCCCCTTCTCGCGCACGTCGTCGAGTTCGGCGCGCAGCACCTCGACGACCTCACGGACCTGGGAGGGGTTGGTGCCGGCGAACACGTCGAACGTGCCGGTGTCGAGATGCTGAGCCTGCTCGCTGCCCACGGTGTAAGCCAGGCCGCGCCGCTCGCGGACCTCCTGGAACAGCCGTGAGGCCATTCCCCCGCCGAGCGCGAGGTCAAGCACAGCGACGGCCCAGCGGCGCTCGTCACCACGCGGCAGGCCGGGACCGCCGAACACGATCTGGGCCTGCTCGGTGGGCCGGTGCCGCGTGACGAGCCCGTGGCCGCGCTCTGCCGGTGTGGTGCGCTGTGGCGCGCCGGCGGCCGGGGCGGCGTCTTCGCCGAGGGCCTCGCGGACCCCGTCGACGATTTCCTCGTGGTCGATGTTGCCGGCGGCGGCGACGACGACGTTGTCGGGCGTGTAGTGCCGTTGGTACCAGCCAGCGATGTCGTCACGCCCGACGGCGCGCACCGACTCCGCCGACCCGAGCACTTCGCGTCCGAGCGGATGGCCGGCGAAGTGCGACTCGCAGAACAGCGAGTGGGCCACCTCGTCGGGGCTGTCCAGATGCATCAGGATCTCTTCGAGGACCACCTTGCGCTCGGCTTCGACGTCGTCGGCGCCGCAAGTGGCGGCGCGGATCATGTCGCCGACGACGTCCAAGCCCACGGCCACGTCACGGTCGAGCGTGCGCGCGTAGAAGCACGTGTACTCCTTGGACGTGAACGCGTTGGCCTCGCCGCCGACCGCGTCGATGGCCTCGGCGATCTCGCGGGCGCTGCGCCGACGGGTGCCCTTGAACAGCAGGTGCTCGAGGAAGTGGCTGGCGCCGGCGACCCGTTCGTCCTCGTCACGGGAACCGACACCGATCCACCACCCCACCGTGGCCGAGCGCACGTGGGGCATGGCCTCGGTGACCACGCGCGCGCCGCACGGCAGCGTGGTCAACTCCACACCGGCCGGCAGCGACGCGGCGGCATCGGGCCGCCGCGCGTCGGGTTGGCGAGCTGTGCCCATCAGCGACGCCGACGCCGGCGGCGGCCACCGCCACCGCCCTCATCGCCGCCGCTCTCGTCGCCGCGATCGGTCTCGTTGCGGTGCGCACGAGCGCTGCCGTCCCCACCGTCCTGGCCACGCGCGCCGCGGCGGGTGCGCTGGCGGGTGCGCGAACCACCTCCGCGATCATCGCGATCGTCACCGCCACCGGTGCGCGCCGGCTCGGCGGGTACTGGCTCGCTGGGGGTCTCGGTGGCCGGCGCCTCGGGCGCGGCAGCCGGCTCGCTGGGCGCGGCCGGCTCGGCCTGCCCGGCCGGAGGCTCGGCCATCACCAGCGAGAACTTGCCGTCGCCGCGGACCTCGGCGACCTCGACCCAGAGCTTGTCACCGACGCTGACGGCCTCGTCGGCGTGGTCCAGCCGGCGGCCTTCGGGCTTGGGCAGCTTCGAGATGTGCAACAGCCCGTCCGAGCCCGGCACCAGCGAGATGAACGAGCCGAAGTCGGCGTTCTTGACCACCGTGCCGTAGTAGCGCTCGCCTTCCTTGGGCACCACCGGGTTGGCGATCTCGCGGATGCGGTCCAGCGCGGCCTGCGCGGAGTCGCCGTCGTTGGAGTAGATCTGGACCACCCCGCGCCCGTCGATGTCGTCCACGCTGATCTCGGCGCCGGTCTCCTCGGTGATCTCGTTGATGATCTTGCCCTTGGGCCCGATCACCTCGCCGATCTTGTCGGCCGGGATGTACTCGGTGATCACCCGCGGCGCGTTGGGGTTCATCTCCGGGCGCGGCTCGGGGATCTCCTCGGTGATGACGTCGAGGATCTGCTGGCGGGCCTCCTTGGCCTGATCGAGCGCGTCGCCGAGCAGGTTCGCCGAGATCCCCGACAGCTTCGTGTCCAGCTGCAGCGCGGTGACGAACTCGCTGGTTCCGGCGACCTTGAAGTCCATGTCACCGAAGGCGTCCTCCGCGCCGAGGATGTCGGTCAGCGTGGTGGTCTGGCCGTCTTGGCTGATCAGGCCCATCGCGATGCCGGCGACCGGGGCGTACAGCGGCACGCCGGCGTCCATCAGCGACAGCGTGGAGGCGCACACGCTGGCCATCGACGTGGAGCCGTTGGAGCTCAGCACCTCGCTGACCAGCCGCAGGGCGTAGGGGAAGTCGTCCTTGCCGGGCACCACGGCCTCCACGGCCCGTTCGGCGAGGGCGCCGTGGCCGATCTCGCGGCGCTTGGGCCCGCGCATGAACCCGGTCTCGCCGGTGGAGAACGGCGGGAAGTTGTAGTGGTGCATGTAGCGCTTCTCACTGTGGGGGTCCACGGTGTCGAGGCGCTGGGCTTCCTTGGTCATCCCCAGGGTCAGGATGTTGAGCACCTGCGTCTCGCCGCGGGTGAACAGCCCCGAGCCGTGCGCGCGCGGCAGCACGCCCACCTCGGCTTGCAGCGGGCGGATGTCGCGGGGACCCCGGCCGTCGATGCGCACCCCGTTGTGGACCACCCGCTTGCGGATCGTGGTCTTTTCCAACGAGCGGAAGGCGTTCTTTGCCTGGCGCTCCAGCTCGTCGTCGGATACCTGGACGGCGCTCGCCTCCTCGTCGTCGAAGACCGCGTCCACGGCCCGTTCCTTGATCTCTTCGGACCGCTCCCCGCGCGTGGCCTTGTCGACCGAGTCGTCGGCGTACAGGCGGGCGAGCTCGTCACCGGCCGCGGACTCCACCGCCGCGTAGACCCGCTCGTCGTAGGCGGGATACAGCGGGAACTCGCCTCCGTCTCTGACGCCGGCCTCGGCGACGACGTCGTTCTGCAGGTCGCACAGCTGGCGCAGGTACGGCTTGGCTTCCTCGAGCGCCTCGGCCAGCACCGGCTCGGTCGGCTTCGTGCCGCCGGTCTCCACCGCCGTCACGGTGTTCGGGGTGGCCTCCGCCTCGACCATGAGGATGTCGATCTCGCCGGTGTCGTCGTTGAGCCGGCCGGCGACCACGAGGTTGAACACCGCGTCGTTCTCGAGCTGCTCGAAGGAGGGGAACGGCGTCCAGCTCCCCTGGCGGTCCATGGCCATGCGCAACCCGGCGACCGGGCCGTCGAACGGGATGCCGGCCAGCATCGTGGCCAGCGACGCCCCGTTGATCGCCAGCACGTCCGGCGGGTTCACCTGGTCGGCCGACAGCGTCATGATCAGCACCTGCACCTCGTTGCGCAGGCCGTCATCGAACGTCGGCCGCAGCGGCCGGTCGACGAGGCGGCACGTGAGGATCGCCGTCTCGCTGGGCCGCCCCTCCCGCTTGAAGAAGCTGCCGGGGATCTTGCCGGCCGCGTACATGCGCTCCTCGTAGTCGACGGTCAGCGGGAAGAAGTCGAGGTGCTCCTTGGGAGCCTTCGACGCCGTCGACGTGACGTGCAGGATGGTCTCGCCGATGCTGGCGACGACCGCGCCGCCGGCCTGGCCGGCGAGCTTGCCGGTCTCAAAGGTGACCTCCGCCTCGCCGATGCGGGTGGAGAGTTCGTGCTTTCCGAGCTTGCTCATGGGTGGGTTCCTCCTCTGACGCCGCGGGCGTCGCTGTCGGTGGCCGCGTTGGGCCGTCGTGGTGGTGTGAGGCGCGCCCGCGCGGAACACAGGCGATGACCGCTGCCAGTTCCCAGTGGTCGAGCCTGGGCGGGGACCGCAGGCTCGGCCACTGACAACTGACGGCGCGTCGTCGCTCGCACGGTCCTCGCGGGCGGCCTCGGGTTTGCTGGAACGGTTCGGGTGGACGGGTCAGGATGGCGGGGTCGGGGGGTGGGGACTCGCGCGATCGCATGAACGGGCCCCGACGCACCAACGCCGAGCCCGCTACAGGCTCGGCGTGTCGCTAGCGACGGATCCCCAGCCGCTGGAGGAGCGTGCGATATCGCTCGATGTCCTCGCGCTGGAGGTAGTCCAGCAACCGTCGACGTTGGCCGACGAGCTGCAGCAACCCCCGCCGTGAGTGGTGGTCCTTCTTGTGGGTCTTCAGGTGCTCGGTGAGGTGTTCGATCCGAGCGGTCAGCAGCGCGATCTGAACTTCCGACGACCCGGTGTCTCCCGGGTGCGTTTGAAACTCCTCGATGATCTTCTGCTTGTCGACTGGTGCCGCTGTGGCCACTGCTGCTCCTTGGTCGCTCGTTTCCCGGGGGGTGGATCACTCGATCGGGAACCGGTCCGCCCCTGAAATCGGGGGCTTCGGCTCTCCTCGCGGCCACTGGGCCGCGGCACCCCACAACCGGGCACGAAGAGGCGCCGCCAGAAAGCGGCGACAACACCGAGTCTGCCACGGGGGCGAGCCGGGAACAACGAGGCGATCCCGAGCCCGGGGAACGCCCGTCTTTCCGACGCTGGCTCCGGGCGGGTGGAGACGGTGTCGGACCAACGCTCGGGGGCGGGGGACGCCACTAGCGGCGGGAGGCGAGGGCGAGGCCCACGATGACCGCGGCGAACGGCGGCAGCTGCGGCGGAACCAGGCCGGTCGCCCGGTCCGGGGTGAGGCCGAGCCCGGCCAGCAGCGGCATCATCAGCGGCCACAGGGCCACGGCGGCGGCGGGCACCAGCAGGCCGAGCTGGCGGCTGCGCGACAGCCGCGCCCGGCCCGCTCCCAGCGCCATCCCCAGCAAGTACCCCGCGCCGGCCCGGACGGCGAGCACCGCCACCGCATGCACGCGCAGGCCCAGGTCCCCACCGAGACCACGAAGGCCGTCGGCCAACGGCTCGGCAAGGCCGACCAGCACCAGCGACGCCACCGCCAGCAGCGCAGGGCGCACGGCCCGCAGGCTCGTCCACCCGCCGCTCACGCTGACCGCGTCTCGGCTAGCACGCGGCGAGCGCGGTCCACGTCGTCGCGTATCTGGGTCGCGAGGGACTCGGCGCTGTCGAAGCGTTCCTCACCGCGCAGCCGGGCCCGGAAGTCCACGGTCAGCTCAACGCCGTACAGGTCCTCATCGAAGTCCAGCAGGTGCGCCTCGACGCGCTGCTCCTCGCCGCCGAACGTCGGGTTCACGCCCACGCTGACGGCCGCGTCCACCCTGCGGCCCTCGGGCAGGTGGGCCACGCCGGCGTAGATCCCGATGGCGGGCACCGCCACGCGCGAGTCAACAGCGAGGTTGCAGGTGGGAAACCCGAGCTCGTGGCCACGCTGGTCACCGCGCACCACCACCCCCTCCACGGCCGGGGGCCGGCCGAGCATCGCCGCGGCCGTCTCCACGTCGCCGCGGCCGAGCCGCTGGCGGATCTCGGTGGAGCTGACCACCACGCCGTCGAGCTCGAGCAGGCTCACCGCTTCGACGTCGAAGCCGCGGGCCCGGCCCAGCTCCACGAGGGTGGCGACGTCGCCGGCGGCCTTGTGGCCGAACCGGAAGTTCGCGCCGACGACGACCTGTCGGGGGGCGAGCGGGGCGAGGGTTCGGTCGACGAACGCGTCGGGGGCGAGATGGCGCAGCTCGTCGTCGAACGGGACGGTGACCACGAGGTCGACGCCGGTGTCCGCCAGCGTGCGCAGCCGGGTGCGGTGGGGCTGCAGCAGAGGAGGCTGGCTGCCGGGGCGCACGACCTCCAGGGGGTGGCGGTCGAAGGTGACCACGGCGCTGCGGACGCCGAGCTGTCCGGCGTGGCGCACCGCCCGCTCGATGATGGCCCGATGGCCGCGGTGCACCCCGTCGAAGAAGCCGATCGACACCACGCTCTCGCCGGCTGCCACCTCGTCGATGGGCGCCACTGTCGCCGGGCTCACCGGCCCACCTCCTGAGGTGGGCCGGTGGCGAACACCGCCTTGGGCCGGGCGGTGTGCCCGTCGTCTTCCAGGATCGCCAGCAGCCGTCCGTGCGAGTCGAGCGCGGCCACGGGGCCGGGCGCTCCGGTGCTGGTCACCGCCCGGCCGTGGCTCACGGCGGCGGCTTGCTGGTCGTCTGCGACCAGCGACGGCAGGTCGGCCACCGCACGGGCCATCGGCAGGAGCGCACCGGCGAGGCGTCCGTCGGTGGCAAGGCGCTCGGCTTCCTCGAGGGTGATGGCGTCGTCGACGCTGAACCGCCCCGAGCCCAGGCGCCGCAGCTGCGAGAGGTGGGCGCCCACGCCGAGGTGCTCGCCGATGTCGCCGGCCAGTGTCCGCACATAGGTCCCCGGCGAGCACGTGACCAGGAACGCCGCGCGAGCATGCCGTCCCGGTTCGAAGTTCTCCAGCACCAGGTCGTGGATGGAGACGTCGCGCTCTGGCCGGTCGACCTCTTCGCCCCGGCGCGCTTTGGCATGCAAGCGCTCCCCGTCCACACGCACCGCCGAGACCATCGGAGGGGTCTGGGTGATCCGGCCCACGAAGCTCTGCAGCACGTCACACAGCTGCTCTTCGGTGACCTGGCTCGCGTCGCGCTCCTCAACGGTCTCACCGGCCGCATCGAGGGTCGTGGTGGTCACGCCGAGTCGCATCTCGGCCTCGTAGGTCTTGGCCGACGCCTGCAGCCACGGCACCAGCCGCGTCGCCTTGCCCAACGCCACGACCAGCAACCCGGTGGCGTCCGGGTCGAGCGTGCCGGCGTGGCCCACCTTGCGGCGGTTCTTGCCGCGTCGGGGCCCGCCCAACGCCTGGCGCACCCGGTCCACCACATCGTGCGAGGTCAGCCCAGCCGGCTTGTCGATGCACAAGACCCCGTCCAGCGTGCTCACCCCCCGCTCGACTCGGTGTCGAGAGCGTCCACGACCCGCGCGACGACCTCGGCTGGGTTCACTTCGGTGTCGAAGCCGGCAGCGCTGGCGTGCCCCCCACCGCCGAACTGCTGGGCGATGGCAGCCACGTCGACGCCGCCGACGCCGCGCAGGCTGCCCTTCAGTCCGCCGGCGGCCCGCTGTTTGAGCAGCAGCGCGCAGTGGGTGCCGTTCACCCCGCGCATCAGCTCCACGGCGGTGTCGGTGTCAGCGAGCGCCAGGCCGTTCGCGGACAGCTCCGTTTCCGTGATCGTGCTCCACACCAGCCCGCCGGGCTCCCGACGGGCAGCGGCCAGCACTTGCCCGAGCACGCGCAGCTCGTCGATGGCGTACGAGTCGAACAGCGCTCGTGACAGGCCGGGCACGTCGACGCCGCCGTCGACGAGTTCCCCGGCGAGGCGCAGCGTGGCGCCGCGCGTGGCGGCATTGGTGAACCGGCCGGTGTCGGTGGCCAGGCCGGCGAAACAGCACGTGGCGACGTCGCCGGTCAGCGGCACGCCGAGCCGACGGATCACCTCGGCGACGAGCTCAGCAGTGGCGCCCGCATGTGGATCGACCACCTCGACGGCTCCGCGTGGCGTCCCGTGCTCGTGGTGGTCGATCCACACCACGGTGCCGGCGTGCTCGACAAGCCCGGCAAGCCGGCCGAGCCGGTCGGGGGTGGCGCAGTCGAGCACCGCCAGCACGTCCGGCGCGGGCTCGACGTGGGGGCTGACGAGCTCCTCCGAGCCGGGGAGCGCGCGCAGGCGGGCGGGCACGACGCCCGGACCGTCGTGCCCACCGATCGTGGTGACCGCGTCGGCCCCGAGCGACCGCAGCGCGTGGGTCAGCGCCAGGGCACTGCCGAGCGCGTCGCCGTCGGGGTCCACGTGGACGGCACACACGACCCGGGGGACGCGCAGAGCCTGCGCCGCCCGGTCGAAGTTGAGCTCAGGCGTCGTCGTCGTCACGCTGTGCCTTGACCTGCTCGATGAGGTCGTCGATGCGGCGCCCCTCGGCGGGCACCGGATCCTCGGTGAAGTGTAGGGCCGGCACGTGTTTGAGCCGCACCTCCGCGCCGACGAGGCCGCGCAGCCGAGGGGCGGCGCTGGCCAGGGCCTCGGCGGTGCCGGCGCGCGTCTCCTCGTCGTCGGGCAGCACGGTGTAGAACACCTCGGCCCGTTTGAGGTCGGGCGTCACGCGGACCTCGGTGAGGGTGACCATGCCCAGGCGCGGATCGGTGAGGTCACGCAGGTGTGGGGCGAGCACCGTGCGCAGCGTCTCGTTGACACGGCGGACGCGCTGGCTCATGACGCGGGCCTCTCGGTGTGTGTGCGGGCGGTCACGGCTCGCCGGCGACAACGTCGACGGTCACGTCGAGCAGCTCCAGGCGCGGATCGCGGTTCAGGATCGCCTCGACTTGCTGGGCGACCTTGCGGCCGCCGACCTCGGTGGTGGCCGCGATGGCCACGCCGAGGCCGGCGCGCTGCCACAGGTCCTGATGGTCGACCTCGGCGACCGACACGTTCAGGTCCCGGCGCAGGGCGGCAACGGCGCTCTTGATCAGTCCGCGCTTCTCCTTGAGCGATCCGACGCCGGGCAGGTGGACGTCGAGGTCGAGCAACACGACGATCATGGGCCCAGTCTTGCAGGCTTCAGCGACCTCGAGCGGCTCGAGGCTGGAGCTCAGCCGCGGGCGACTTCGCGGCGTTCGTACACCTCGAACTCGTCGCCCACCTTGAGATCATTGAACTTGGCGAGGCCGATGCCGCACTCGTAGTTGGTGGCGACCTCGGTCACGTCGTCCTTGAACCGCTTGAGCGACTCGACGGTGTCCTCCGCGACCACGACGCCGTCGCGGATCACGCGCACCTTGGCGTGACGGCGGACCTTGCCGCTGGTGACGTAGGAGCCGGCCACCGTGCCGGCCCGCGGCACCCGGAACAGGTCGCGGACCTCGACGCGGCCGATGACCTCTTCGCTGATCTCGGGCTCGAGCAGCCCCTTGACGGCGCGCTCGACGTCCTCGACGGCTTGATAGATCACCGAGTACTGCCGCAGGTCAACGCCGCTTTCCTCGATCGCCTGCCGGGCGTTGGCTTCGGGGCGGACGTTGAACGCGATGATGATCGCATCGGTGGTCTCGGCAAGGCGGACGTCGTTCTCGGTCACCGCGCCCGCGCCCTTGTGGACGATCCGGACCTTGACCTCTTCGGGCAGCTCCAGCTTGGTCATCGCGTCGGCGACCGCCTCAGCCGAACCGGCGACGTCAGCCTTGACGATAAGGTTCAGCGTGGCCTGCTGGCCTTCGGCGATGGCGCCCGAGAGGTCCTCCAGCGACATCGAGGGGCGCTGCTCGGCGAGCTCACGCCGCCGCTCGCGGGCCGCGCGGCGCTCGGCGATCTCGCGGGCGGCCCGTTCGT
>CAYQMQ010000072.1:0-9470 GCA_964418395.1 uncultured Actinomycetota bacterium | reverse complement strand
GCCGGGCGTTGCTGGCCCACGCCACCCAGATCGACCCCGACGGGCCCTGGTTCAAAGTCCCCGACGAGCTCGTCGCCGAGGTCTATCCCTACGAGGACTTCACCCTCGCGCGTTCGCGGGTGCCGACCCAGACGCCGGAGTCCTCCCTGTTCGACGGGGTGACCGCCGCCGAGGGCGACGCCACCGCGGACCGGGCAGCCAGCTGATCACCGTGTCGGACGACGCGGCCATCGGCCCACCGTCCCATGAGCCCGTCACCGGCCAGCCACCCGCACAGGTGTGGTATGCCGCCTACGGCTCGAACTGCGACGCCGACCGGCTGGCCACCTACCTGCAGGGGGGCGTGCTGCCGGCCACCGGCCGCGACCACGCTGGAAGCGCCGACCTCGCTCCCCCACAAGCCGACGCGGCGTGGACCTTCGACCGCGCCCTGCGCTTTGCCGGCCATTCCCCTGCGTGGGGTGGAGCGATCGCGTTGCTGACAGACGATGTCGGCTGCGCGTTGGGCCGCATCTGGCTGCTGTCGTGGCGCCAGCTCGAGGACGTGTTCGCCCAGGAGAACCACGCCCCACATCGTCGGCTGACTGCGGGGGAGGCCCATCGTCACGCGACGGTGTGGAAGCGCCCTTACGGCCGCCTGCTGCAAGTCGGGGCGCACGCGGGACGGCCGGTGATCACCTTCACCGCTCCGGAACCGGGCGCGCGTCCCGCCGCGGCGCCGTCAGCGGCCTACCTGCGCACCATCGTCCGCGGCCTCGTCGCGGTCCACTGCCTCGATGCCGGAGAGCTCGCGGACCAACTGCTGGCCGCCGTGGGCGTCGCCGAGGGATGGGACCAGCCCACCCTGTGCCAACTGATCGACGAGGTCGGCGCGTGAGGTCCGGGCGAACAGCGCGGCCACCGTCCCCGCCGCTATCGCAGCGCGTCGCGCATCGCTTCCCGCGTTCGCGGGCCGACCACCCCGTCGACGAGCAGCCCGCGGCTGCGTTGCAGCTCGCGGGTGGCGCGACCCGTCTGGGGGCCAAAGAGCCCGTCGACGATCACCGGCCGAGCCAGCGCCGCGTCAAGCTGCTGTTGCCACTGCGCCACGCGCGCGCCGCGGTCCCCGACGGTCAACAGGCCGACCAACGGGCTCTGAGCCGGCAGCGCCGCCGCCGACGCCGCCCGCGTCACGGGCCCGACCACGCCGTCGGCGCCCACGCCCTCGGCCCGTTGCAGCTCCCGGGTGGCCCGCACGGTCTGCGGGCCGAAGATGCCGTCGGTGAGGATCGCCGAACTCCGGTGGGCGTTGAGCTCGTGTTGCCACGCCGCCACGGGCGGGCCCCGATCACCCGAGCGCAGCACCGGCGCCAACCCCGCCCCGGTCGCCGCGGCCGAGACGTAGTCGCCGCGGGCCAGGGCCGCCCGCAACGAGGCCACGGGGTTGAGGCGGTTGCCGCCGTAGGGGTCGGAGACCCGCTCGTCGTGGATCTCGAAGTGCAGGTGCGGGGGGCCGCCGACGGCGTTGCCCGAGTCGCCGACGTAGCCCAGCAGCTGGCCGCGGGAGACGGTGCGGCCCTCCGCGACGCCGTCCACGAGCGCCTCGCTGCGCTCGCCGCCGGCGGGGCCGAGGTGGTAGTAGGCGTAGGTGCGCTGGTCGTCGCCGCGCACGTGCAGCGCCCACCCGGCGGTGCGGTGCCGCTCGACCCAGGTGACCCGCCCGCCGCGGGCGGCATAGACCGGCGCGCCGGCCGGGGCGTACAGGTCGGTGGCGCGGTGCGCGCGTTCGCCGCGCCCCACGTCGTAGTCGTCGCTGAACCTCGCCGACGGCTCGGTGGGAAAGGTCAGCTCCACCGGTCGGAGGTGCCCGGCGGCCACCGACCCGCCCGCGGCCACGCCCAGCAGCACCACCGCCACGGCTGCGGCCACCGTCAACCGGGCAACCGAGTGACGAGACCCAAACATCGCCGCCTCTCTCCGTGCGATCTTGCGGCCCACGCCAAACGCGGAACCGATCCGATGGCATGTAGGAAACACCACGGCGGTGCCGCGGCGATGGAGGCGCCTCGTCCCGGGTCGGAGTCCCTACCGCGTCACGCTCGTGCCCGCCCACACGTCATGGGGGCCGCGATCGTCCGGGCTGGACGACACCGCCAGGATCAGCCAAGCCGCCACCGCCAGCACCAGCAGGCTGCCGGCGTAGGGCACAAGGCCCACCAGCAGCCACAGGTTGCGCTTGGCCGCGGCAGCCAGCGAGCACGGGCCGCCGTGGTCGGCGACCACCCGCAGACGCAACGCCTTCTTGCCGATGGTGGCGCCCCCACGCCACTCGAGCGCCGCGGCATAGGCGAAGTACAACACCAACAGCGCGGCAACCCCGGCCCACCTCCCCGGGCTGAAGCCGACCCAGGCGCCGAGATCGAAGGCGGCCTGCTCGTCCTCCTCGACCCCCAACAACCCGGCGGCGGCCCCGATGGCCGCCAACAGCGCTCCGACGGGCACGGCCACGATCAGCCCGTCGATTAGCCTGGCGGCAACCCGGCCGGCCACGCTCGGCGACCGGATCGACTGGGCGCGGTGTGCATTTCCGGCGCCCCGCCGACCGCCCCGGTCATGCGGCAGCCAGTCCGGCTGCGACGAGTCCTCGCTCACCACCGCTCCTGATCAGCCACAGTCGGCGTCTCACTGCTGCTTGTGCGGCGACCGTACCGCGGCGACACCGACGGGGCGGGGTCCATCCGGCCGGCTACAGCAGCGTCAGCTGCTGCGAGGCGGCGGCCTCGCCCTCGTCCGAAGAGCCGTCGTTGGACCGCCCTCGCCACGCCGCCGGTGAAGCGGGCCGGCCACGCTCGCGCCAGTACGCCTCGCGGCGCTCGGCCACGAAACGCTGCACCGGGTCGCGCCAGTCCGCGTCAGCGTAGGCGCCACGCCGGTACAGGTCGCGGTAGCGGCCTTCGAGCTCGGGGTGGGTGGCCACGAGCCAGGGCCAGAACACGTCGCGCACGGAAGCGCCGGTGGGCGAGTTCGGGCGGGATGTGCGCAGGTGCAACGCGATCGGGGTGATGTGGGTGGCCCCGGCGTCGACGCAGGCCGCGACGAGCGCGTCGAGCTGTTCGTGGTCGTCGTTGAGGCCGGGCATGATCGGCGCGATCATCACGCCGGTGGGGATGCCGGCGTCGTTGAGGGCTCGCACCGCACGCAACCGTGCGCGGGGACTGGGCGTTCCCGGCTCGACCGAGCGCCACAGGTCGTTGGCGAGCATGCCAACGGTGAACGCCGCCGACACCGGCGCGTGCTCGGCCGCGGCGGCGAGCCGATCGCGGTCGCGGGTGATGAGCGTGCCCTTGGTCAAAATCGAGAACGGCGTGCGGCTCTCGCCCAGCGCCTCGATGATGTCCGGCATCAGCCGATAGCGACCCTCGGCGCGCTGGTAGGGGTCGGTGTTGGTGCCCATGGCTACGTGCTCGCCGGTCCATCTGGGCTTGGCGAGCTCGCGGCGCAACACCTCGGCGACGTTGGTCTTGACCACCACGGTCTTGTCGAAGTCCTCGCCGGGCGAGAGGTTCAAGTAGGCATGGGTGGGCCGGGCGAAGCAGTAGCGGCACGAATGGCTGCAGCCACGGTACGGATTGATCGACCACTTGAACGGCATGCCGTGCACACGGTTGAGCGCCGACTTCGTCTCCACCTCGAGGAAGCGCATGCCGGCGAAGTCGGGCGTGTCGAAGGTGCGCACCCGTTGAACGTCGATCGGCAGGCTGGCCTGGACCTCCCGGTCAGCGGGCTCGCCGCCGTCCGGGCTGTGCTGCAAATCGGCGAGGCGACGCATGGAGTCGAGGATAGCGAACGTACGTACGACCGTCAACGTCCGCAAGTGTCGACGGGCCGAGGCGGGAGATGAGCACGACGCGGCGCCGTTCGAGCCCCCCGCGGTTCGGGGCCCCAAGGGGCGAGGGGGCGGCGCCCCTTGGGGCCCGGCGGGCCGGCGCCGGATAGGAGGGGCGATATCGGCGCGACCGTCGGGATGGAGTGGGTGGCTCCGGAAGCAACTCGACTCGATGAATTGCCATGAAAGCGCGCCAGCCGCCGTGTTGCCATGTCCGAATGGGCGACGCCGTCTCGATCGATTGCCCCCCGATGGCGGGTGGGCTCGCGCGAGATCCACGTGGGAGGCGCCGCTTGCTTGATGCGGTCGTGGTCGGGTTGGGATCTCGCAGGCTGCCTGCCACCATGCGGATGTGGCAGTTACCTGCCCCCGCTGGCAAGGGGTCTGACTCTGCACGTCGACGAGTGGGATGCGGCTCTGGCTGATCCGGCGGTCGATCATGCGAGACTGGCCGCTCAGCTGGACGTCGACTCCGACGATGAGCGGCGCGCGGCAAGAGTGCGCGAGGTCGTGTTGGCGGGGCGGGCATCCGGTGGCGTCAAGGGCAGTGATCTAACTCCTGAGGATTTGACCGCCGCAGGGCTCGACGCCCGCGACATGGCGGCCTACATGCGGGTTATGGGCAAGCTCGAGGGAACCTAGAGCGGCGAGGGCACCGGACATCTGCCCCAGTGGGGACGGTCAGGGCTGCTGGTGGATGCGGCCAGGCTCCCAGTTGGTGTCCCATCCGCCCTTGGTCTGATCGAGACGGTGGGCCAGTGGATCTTCGAGCCGCTGGTAGAGGGCGCGCAGGGCGGCGCGGACGCTGGGGCCGCCGCCGATGAGGCGACGCGTGCCGGTGAGACGATCGGTGCGCACGTACTCGGCGGCGGCGTTCCACCATTCGCCCTCGTCGGGGTCATAGATGGCGTAGACCGACAAGTCGAGAAACCGCCAGCCCTCTGGGATGCCGCCGGGCGGGTCGTGGGCGAGATCGGCCACCCGCTGGTGGTGGCTGGTCAGATCGGTGGTCTGGGCCATCATCGGTCGGTCCTGGGGAGGCTGACAAGGCAATAACGCGATGTCGTGTATCGGCAACTGACCGTCACACGGTGAAGGTTAGTGCTTGGATCCAACTCCAATGCAACCGCTTGTCGGGATAGGGGCCCCATCGGCCGGCAGCGCCGGGAGCTTCGGTGAGTCCGTCGGCGGCGGTGGAAACGGCGACATCTGAGACGGGAGCAAACGTCTGGGTCGTGCTCTCGTCGCCGGATCCGCGTGCTGCCCGGCCGCTGTATCAGACGCCCCGGTCGGTGCCTCTCCTGGGTGCAGGGCCGGGTCGGCCCGGTGTGTGGTGCATGAGCGAGCAAGGAGGCGACCCGTGCGGCCGGTGCCGTTGACCGCGCTGGCAGCGGCGGTGCTGGTGGCCGCGGCTGCCTGCACCGACGAGCCGGCCCTGCAAGGCCACCAGGGCCCTGTCGACTCGGTGGCATTCAGCCCAGACGGCGACCGCCTGGCGTCCGCCGGCGAGGATGGGGTCCGGCTGTGGGACGCCGAGACCGGCGAGCAGCTCAGCCAGCCCCTGCAAGGCCACGACCGCGCGGTCTACTCGGTGGCGTGGTCGCCCGACGGCACCCGGCTCGCCTCGGCCAGTGCCGATGGGACGGTGCGGCTGTGGGACGCCGACGCCGGCGTGCAGCTCAGCCAGCCCCTGCAAGGCCACGACGGCGACGTCGGTTCGGTGGCGTGGTCGCCCGACGGCGACCGGGTGGCCTCCGCCAGCGACGACGGCACGGTGCGGCTGTGGGACGTAGAGGAGGGCGAGCAACTGGGCCCACCCCTGCAAGACCACGACGACTTTGTTTTGTCGGTGGCGTGGTCGCCCGACGGCGACCGGCTGGCCTCCGCCAGCCACGACCAGACGGTGCGACTGTGGGACGTCGAGGCCGGCGAGCAGCTCGGCCAGCCCCTGCAAGGCCACCGCGACTCGGTCGTGTCAGTGTCGTGGTCGCCCAACGGCGACCGGCTGGCCTCCGCCAGCTTCGATGAGACGGTGCGGTTGTGGGACGTCGAGGCCGGCAAGCAGCTCGGCCAGGCCCTGCGAGCCCACGACGACTGGGTCCTTTCGGTGGCGTGGTCGCCCGAGGGCGACCGGCTGGCCTCCGCCAGCCACGACGAGACGGTGCGACTGTGGGAGGTCGACGCCGGCAAGCAGCTCGACCAGCCCCTGCAAGGCCACACCGGCCTGACGTCGCTGGCGTGGTCGCCCGATGGCGACCGGCTGGCCACCGCCGGCTGGGATGGAACGGTGCGGCTGTGGGACGTCGACGCCGGCGAGTCGGTGCTCTGGTTCTTAGCGAAACGAAGCGTTCAAAGTCGGCCGTTTCTGCAACACGACGCGGGCGCCTCATGAATCGGGTCCTCGCCGGGATTGGACGCAGCAGGAAGCAGCAAGGTTCCTGCCGACGGTAACCAACGAGCCCCGGAACCCGCCGGACCGGACCGAGCATCGACTCAGCCCGGTAGCATCCGCGGCTCGTGCGTTGCACCGACCGAACCACGATCCGATAGAACGTCGAGTGGGTTGCCGATGGCACAGGCCGCGTCGCTGAGCGGGTTTCCGGAGTGGCTGCCGTCACAGCGCATCGCAGAACAGCGGGTGGTGGACACGCTGGGCGAGCTACACGTCATCGCCGGGGCGCTGGAGTCGCGATGAGGCGGCTGCTCGCCCTGGCGGTGGTAGCCGTAGTCGGTCTGGCGGTGGGCACCGGCCTGGTGCTGGCCTGGCCAGAGTCCCCCAGCCCCACCGAACCCACTGACGACACCGCCCACGATCGCACCGATGGCGGCGACGCCGGCGTGGGCGCTACCGATGCCGTGCCCGCCCCGTCGCCGGAGCGGGGGCCAGCGACGCAGGAGGATGGGCTGCTGTTGGCGTGGACCTCCGGTGGCCTGCCCGACGGCTTCGCCGCGCGGCTTGGCGAGATCGACGCGGTCACCGCCCACACGGTGGTCGCTGGCGACCTGGCCGAGCTCGCCGGCGCGCACCACGCCCACGGCCAACCCGCCGAAGCGCTCGACGACGGCTGGGTGATCCCGTTGGATGCGCTGGCGGTGGACCCCGAGAGCTACGTGGCGGTCGTGGGCGCCGACGCTGACGCGCTGGCCGATCTCGACGACGACGAGGCCGTGCTCGGCTCGACCAGCGCCGAGCTGCGCGGCCTGGAGGCCGGCGCGACGCTCGAGCTGGCCGGCGGCGACGAGCTCGGCGTCGCCGCGGTGATCGACGACGCCGCCGTCGGCGCCGCCGAGGTCGTCGTCACCCGGCAGGCCGGCACGCGGCTGGGGGTGGAAACCGACCGGTTCGTGCTGTTGCGCTACGACGGCGACCGCGCCGCCGTCGAGCAGGCCATCCGCGACCGGCTGCCCGACGACACGCCGGCGCGGCTGCGCGCCCCCGGCGAGACCCCGTATCTGCGGCACGGCGACGCCGTGCTGCCCCAGGCGCTGGTCAAGGCTCGCTTCGGCGAGTTCGCCTACCAACGCCACCCCGACGGGCGACTCACCCAGGACCCGGACTGGCGCCGCGACCACCTCACCACCGGTGAGGTGCCGTTGCTGGGGGCGGTGCGGTGCCACCGCGCGGTCCTGGCCGACCTCGCCGCCGCCCTCGAGGAGCTGGCCCAGCGCGGGCTGGGCGACCTCGTCAACGCCGACGGGTTCGGCGGCTGCCACAACGCCCGGCTGACCCGCGCCGGCGATGCCGTCTCCCGCCACGCGTGGGGCATCGCCGCCGACCTCAACGTGGCCGACAACCCCCTGGGCACCCGCGGCAACCAGGACGCCCGCCTGATCGCCACGTTCGAAGACCACGGGTTCGGCTGGGGCGGCCAGTGGCTCGTGCCCGACCCGCACCACTTCGAGTACACCAGCTGAGTCGCCTTCGGCCCGCCACCCGCTGAGGAGCAACCCGCGCAGGCTGCCGACGGGATCGCACACCGGAATCCCGAGCGCGGCGACGTCGAGCCGTGCTGCCGGCCGGCGAAGAACTGAACGCCGACGGCGTCACAAAGACCTCGGCGGGCGCACACCACATCACCAGCTCGTCCATGCCAGCGTCCATGTGGTCGACAGCGCGAACGGCGCGGACGTCGTCGCCGTCGCCGATCAGCAACGCCGGCTCGCCGTCGGGGGCGGTGATCGGTTCCACCTCACCGTCGGCGGGGCGCTCGACGGTGTGTGGCTCGACTCCGCCGCGCCGGTCGAGCACCACCTGCGGGCCGCGGTCGCCGAGCAGGATGGTCGCCCCGAGGGAGATCACCGCCACGACCACGACGACCCCGGCGGTCGACCACAGCCGCCGCGACCGGCGCAGCCGGCGCGCGCGCCCGCGCACATCGGCGACATCTAGCTCCCGGCGGGGTGCGGCGGCGCGGCGGCGCAGCCGCTCGTCGACGTCAGCCACCATCCGCCCCCTGCGTCGTCGAACCCTCGGCATCAACCGCGTGACCGCGACCACCGATCCCACACCCTGGCCAGCGTCTCCTGGGCCAGCTCCTCAGCCACCGCCCCGCTGCGCACCTGCACACTGAGCACCCCCACCAGCTGTGGCCGCACCCGCCGGCAGAACGCCTCCACCCCCGCGTCGTCGTCCATCACCCTCCCAGGGCTCGGGTCGCCTCACCCCTAACACGCACGAGCCGCTCCAACGGTTTAGCCGCAGCCCGCACTCTTTCACAACCGACGTCTCGGAGGACTCCGACGCGGTGGCGGCTGACGTATCACCTCCGGCCGTGGGGGTCTCTACTTGACAGCAGCCCCATGAGCCGTCGTGTTGTCCTGGTTGCTGTGCCAGCTTTGAATCGAGTCCAGCCATGACCCATTCCACATCGCGCTGTCACGCCCACGACACCGAGACGCGGCTGACGTGTGCCCGGTGCGAGGTGCCCATCTGCCCGCGGTGCCTGCACCGCACTGCGGTGGGCCTGCGCTGTGGCGACTGCGCGGCGCCGGCCGACCGGCCCGGGCGGGGGGCCCGCCGGCAGGTGGCGGTGCCGGTGGCCGTGCTCGTCGTCGTGTCGCTGACTGCCGTCACCGGGCTGATGGCCGCCGACCTGTTGGGTGGTGGATCAACGGGCGGCGAGCAGCCACCGGCCGAGATCGTGCTCGGCGACGCCGCCGCCGACCGACTGCAGGGCGTCGTCGACGAGATCGCCGACAAGGCCGTGGGCGGCGCCGTGGTGTGGGTCGACGCAGGCGGCCGGCAGCTGGGGGTGGCCGCCGGTGAAGCCGATCGGCGCAGCCAACAGCCGCTCACCGGCCGCGAAGCCTTCCGCCTGCCCGCCGTGTCGCGGATGCTGACCGTCACGGTGGCGTGGCAGCTGATCGAGGACGGCCACCTCGCGTTGGACGAGCCCATCGCCGAGCTCATCCCCGAGCAGGCCGCCCGATTCGACCACGGCGAGGAGATCACGGTCGACGATCTCCTCGGACACACCTCAGGGCTGGCGGAGTACGACACCGACCGGTTCGTCGCCCAAGTGACCGACCGCCTGTCGGTCACCGACGGGGTAGTCGCCGCCAGCTGTCCCACGGCCGGCCAGCGCATGGATCTGGTGGGCTATGC
>CAYQMQ010000071.1:0-9542 GCA_964418395.1 uncultured Actinomycetota bacterium | reverse complement strand
ACCGCGTGGTGCGGTTCGCCCCGGGCGAGGCCGACGACGCCGAGGTGATCATCGACGGCATCCCCCACGCCGCCATCCACAACGGCGGACGGCTGGCCTTCGGACCCGACGATCATCTCTATGTCACCACCGGCGACGCCGGCGAAGGGACGCGGGCCCAGAATCGCGACTCGCTGGCCGGGTCGATCCTGCGCGTCACCGCCGACGGCGAAGTCCCCGCCGGCAACCCGTTCGACAGCGCGATCTACGCCACCGGCATCCGCAACACTCAGGGGTTGGCGTGGACCGCCGACGGCGACCTCGTCGCTGCCGAGTTCGGCCCCAACGAGAACGACGAGATCAACGTGATCCAG
The DNA here is from genome assembly GCA_964418395.1 of uncultured Actinomycetota bacterium. Classification (GTDB taxonomy): domain Bacteria; phylum Actinomycetota; class Nitriliruptoria; order Euzebyales; family Egibacteraceae; genus QS-5-72-10. The sequence continues at coordinate 9,189 of CAYQMQ010000071.1, read as the reverse complement.
CCGGGAGCCAACTACGGCTGGCCGGAGGTGTCCGGTCAGGCCGGCGTGGAGCCGTTCGTCGACCCGATCTTCGTGCAGCAACCGCCGGTGGCGTCCTGGAGCGGCAACGAGGTGCTCACCGACGGCGGGATCCCCCAGTGGGAAGGGGATGCGTTCGCCGCCGCGCTGCGCGGTGAGCGGCTGTGGCGGCTCGAGCTGAGCGGGACCGGCTCAGGCGGGGGGCCGCGCGTGCTCGATGCCCAGGAGCTGTTGGTGGGCGAGTTCGGTCGGCTGCGCCATGCCACCCAGGGGCCGGACGGCAGCCTGTGGCTGCTGACCAGCAACCGCGACGGGCGCGGCGTCCCGATCGACACCGACGACCGCATCGTTCGTCTGGGCCCACCCGACTAGGACCGTCCCGCGTCAGTCGTCGCCGCGCAGCTCCTCGGCGGCGCGCTGGAACTCGTCTTCCGGCCGCCCGCGGTTGACCCAGTCGGTGTAGAAGGCCACGAACGCGTCGAGGTCGCCGGCCCCGGCCAACGGCACGTCGGAGACGTCGCCGAAGGCGGTGGTCAGCAGCCGGCGTCGCTGGTAGGCCGCGTCGACGGGATTGGCCACCCCCATGGCGGCGAGCTCGAGCACCTCTTCTTGCTCGAAGGCGTCCTCTTCGGCCTCCACCGCCAGGTGGTGCTGGCATTCGTTGTAGGCGCAGGCCATCCACTCCTCGGCCTCGTCGCGCAGCAGCCACCACGCCGCGGCGCGCACCACGGGGCTCGGGTGGTTGACGGCGGCGTCGAGGTCACGGTCGGGCAGCGGTTCGTCCTCGGCCTCCAGGGGATTTCGGGGGCCGAGGCCGGCGCGACCGAGGACGCTGACGGCCAAGTCGGAGGCCAGTTCGCGAGCCCGCTCGGTGTAGTGGTCCTGCCGCAGCCGGCTGATCACGTCGGCCCAGCCCGGAGCCGAGGGCTCCGCCTCGGTGGGTGGGGCGTCGTCGGGCGGTTCGACCGGCCCGGACCAGCGATCGAGATAGGCCCACCGCAGCAGGCCGCTGGTCTCCAGCACCGGTCGGGCGAAGGCCGGATCCGGCCCGGCTTCGGCGCCGCCGCGCTCGCTGCCGGCGGGCACCACCCACCCGGCGGCCGCCCACCCGGCTGCGGTCGGCAGATCCCGGCTGTAGGGCCGCTCGCGACAAGCCCGCCAGGCGGCCTGCGCGGCCTGCGGGCCCCACCCGATGCGGACCATCGTCCCGCGCAGGTCCAGCCAGTCCCGGTCGTCCTCGAGGGGCACGCCGCGCAGCGACGTCCAGTCGTGGGCCCGGACGGTCTCGACGTAGTCGACCACGAGCGCGCTGACCGCCTCCTCGTCCTCGACATCGGGCGTTGCGACGTGGCCCAGGTCGACCGCGTAGCCACGAAAGGCGGGAGCCAGCAGTCGCCCGTCGGGAAGCCGCAGCAGCCGGCTGCCGGCCAAGTCCACCTCGGCGCACTCGCCCGTGTCCACGGTCTCGTCGGTGTCCAACACCGTCAGCGTCGTCACCAGCGGTCCTTCGGCGTCGGTCGGGCATGGGCTTGCGACCGGTGGCAGTGTGCCCGCCACCCGGACCGTGTGTGGTGTTCGGACGCATGTGGCACTCGGTCCGTGGCAGTCGCCGGTCTCCACCGGCCAGACGGCACGCGCCGGGCGATGTGACCGGCCGGGGCGGAGCGTGCGAGGATGGTGGGCATGAACACTCCCACCATCTCCATCCCGTCCGAACTGCTGCCCGCCGACGGGCGCTTCGGCAGCGGCCCCTCGAAGGTGCCCACCGGCCACGTCGAGCATCTGGCCGAAGTCGCCCCCGACCTCATGGGCACCAGCCATCGCCAGGCGCCCGTCAAGGGGTTGGTCCGGCGCATCCGGGAGGGGCTTGCCACCTACTTCGGGCTGCCGGACGGCTACGAGGTGGCCCTGGGCAACGGCGGTGCGAGCCTATTCTGGGATGCTGCCACCTTCCAGCTGATCGACCAGCGCAGCTGCCACGGGGTGTTCGGGGAGTTCTCCACCAAGTTCGCCGGGCTGGTCGACAACACCCCGCACCTGCAGGAGCCGGTCCGCGTGGCGGCGGAGTTCGGCGCGCGACCGACCATGGGGCCGGTCGACGGCGTGGACGCCTACGCGCTGACGCACTGCGAGACCACGACCGGGGTGATGATGCCGGTCGAGCGGCCCGCCGACGACGGCTCCGTGGTGCTGGTCGATGCCACCAGCGCCGCGGGCGGGCTCACCGTGGACCCCCAGCAGTTCGACGCCTACTACTTCAGCCCCCAGAAGGGGTTTGCCAGCGACGGCGGGCTGTGGCTGGCGCTGCTCAGCCCCGCCGCGATCGAGCGCATCGAGCGGCTGAGCGGCGAGCGCGCCACCCCGGCGATGCTGGACCTGAAGACCGCGCTGGACAACAGCCGCAAGGACCAGACCCTGAACACGCCGGCGGTGGCCACCCTGCAGCTGATGGCCCACCAGATCGAGGTACTCAACGACGCCGGGGGCCTGTCCACCGTCGCCGCCAACTGCGCGAAGAAGGCCGGGATCGTCTACGAATGGGCCGACAAGCGCGACTGGACCCAGCCGTTCGTGTCCGACCCCGCGTCACGCAGCGACGTGGTCTGCACCGTGGACCTCGACGAGTCGCTGCCGGTGGACCAGCTCACCGGGCAGCTGCGCGCCCACGGCGTGGTCGACATCGACCCGTACCGCAAGCTCGGCCGCAACCAGGTGCGGATCGCCACGTTCCCCGCGATCAACGCCAGCGACGTCGAGGCGCTGCTCGCCTGCATCGACTACGTCGCGGAGCGGCTGCGCTGACGGCCCGCCGAGGCCAGCGACCGCCCTCGGACCTTGGGGCTGGACGATCCGCTCATCTCCGGCAGACTGCCGGCGGACTGCCCGCCGCGCTGCGCCCGGCGCGGACCGGCTCACCGACCCAGCAGTCCGCGGAGAGGAGGGCGCCGGCATGAAATTCTTGGTGATCTGGCGGTTGGAGCTGTCGCTGCTGTCAAAGCCCGTCATGGAGGCGGTGGCCCGCGTGCCGGAGTACGCCGAGCCGCTCGAGCGCAACGGCAAGATCGTGGGGCGCTACCACCTCGTCGGGGCCCACGGCGGCGTGTGGATCTACGACGTCGACTCCAACGACGAGTTGGAGATGCTGCTGGCGCGGTCACCGGTGTACAACTTCGCGCGCTACGAGGTGTATCCGCTGGCTGACATGGCCGCGCTGCCCGTCCAGACCTCCAACGACCAGTCGGGCTGACCCGCGTTCCCGGCTCGATCAGCGGGCGCGGCCCGCGACCACAGATTCCCCCTTTCGAGCACTGGGCGGTTCGTCGTAGCATCAGGCCCCGGACCGGGAGGCCTGTATGGGAGCGGACCGCCTTCCACCTGACCGCATCCGCACCGTGGCGCTGCTGGGCCAGGGCGGATCCGGCAAGACCTCGCTGGGGGAGGGCTTGCTGGACGTCGCCGGCGCGGGCTCGCGCTCTGGGGTGTTGGACACCGCCGAGGAGCGCGAACGCGGGCACAGCTTGGCAACGTCCACCGCCAGTTTCGACTGGCGCGGCACGCGCATCAACCTGGTCGACACCCCCGGCTCGCCGGATTTTGCCGGCGATGCGTATCCGGCGCTGGGCGGGGTGGACTGTGCGCTGTTCGTGGTCGACGCCGTCGACGGCATCCAGCCGATGCACGACACCCTGTGGCAACGCTGCGACGAGCTCGGGCTACCGCGGATCGTGGTGCTCACCGGTCTCGACCAGGACCGCGCCGCGTATCAGCACATCGTCGATGCGTTGCGCCAGCGGGTCGGCAAGCCCCTGGCGCCGGTGCACATGCCGCTCGGGGTGGGACCGGAGTTCCACGGTGTGATCGATCTGCTCAACGAGCGGGCCGTCACCCGGGTGGCCGGCGAACGCACCACGGGGCCGATCCCCGACGACCACGCCGAGCAGGCCGCCCACAACCGCGAGATGCTGGTCGAGGCGATCGTCGAGACCGACGACGGGATGCTGGAGGCCTACCTGGAGGGCGACGAGCCCTCGACGTCAGCGCTCGGCGAGGCCTTCGCCCACGGGATCGCCTCGTGCCAGTTCTTCCCGCTGCTGTGCGTGTCGGTGCAGGCGGACATCGGCCGGCGCTTGCTGGCCGACTTCCTGGTGGACGAGTGCCCCTCGCCGGTGGATCGCGGCGCCGTGCCCGGCGAGGACGGAGCGGCACGGTCGCCCGACGGCCCCCTGGCCCTGCACGTGATCAAGACCCGCAGCGACCCGTATCTCGGGCGGGTCAACATCGCCCGGGTGGTGGCCGGGGAGCTCGGCGGCGACCAGGAGGCCGTCGTCGCCCGCACCGGCGCCACCGTGCGGCTGCACCACCTCCTGCGGCTGCACGGCGACGAGCAGCAGCCGTGCGAGGGGGCGACGGCCGGCGACCTGGTCGCGCTCGCCAAGCTCGACGACGTCACCACCGGCGACACGCTGCACGCCCCCGGCGCCCCGTTCGCGCTCGAGCCGGTCACCGCGCCGCTGGGCCAGCACCGGATCGCGGTCCAACCGGCGTCCTCCAACGACGAGGAGAAGCTGTCCATCGGGCTGGCTCGGCTCACCGAAGAAGATCCCGCCCTCCGCGTGGATCGGGTGGCCGAGACCCAGCAGCTGGTGCTGGCCACCGCTGGCCCCGAGCACGCCCAGGCCGCCATCCAGCGGCTGCGCGAGCGCTTCGGCGTCAACATCGAGCCGGTGCCGCTGGCGATCGCCTACCGGGAGACGCTGGCGGGCCCGGCGCAGGCCACCGGCAAGCTCAAGAAGCAGACCGGCGGAGCGGGACAGTTCGCGATCGCGGTGATCGAGGTGGAGCCGCTGGAACGGGGCGCCGGGTTCGAGTTCGAGGACCGGATCGTCGGCGGGGTCATCCCCAAGCCCTACATCCCCAGCGTCGAGAAGGGCATCCGCGACGCGATGGCCGCGGGCGTGCTGGCCGGCTATCCCGTGGTGGACGTCAAGGTCGCGCTCGTGGACGGCAAGAGCCACTCGGTGGATTCCTCCCAGATGGCGTTCGAGACCGCCGGGAGCCTGGCCTTCCAGGAGGCGGCGGCCGCCGCCGGCCTCCATCTGCTCGAGCCGATCATGACGGTCACCGCCGAGGTGCCCGACGAGCAGGTCGGTGACGTCATGGGCGATCTCTCGGCCCGGCGGGGGCGGATCCAGGGCACCGAGTCGGTCGGCTCGGGGCGCACCCAGGTGCGCGCCGACGTGCCCGAGGCCGAGCTGACCACGATCGTGCCGGAGCTGCGGGCGCTGACCCACGGCGCGGGAACCGTGGAGATGGCGTTCGCGCGCTACGAGATCGCCCCCTCCGAGGCCGCCCGCGAGGTCGCCCAACGCGAGCCCGCCCACGCGTGACGGGGGCCGTGGGACGAGCGCGAGGCGAGCGCGCGGGCCGGGGCTGGAACGCCACAGGTGCATGCTTCCGACACTTACATGAGGGCTGGGCCGTCCACTACGATCGCGCCTGCGCATGCGGAGTCGCGCACGCAGTGACAGCGCGCGAACAAAGGGGCGCCCGTGGGGGCCGACGGCGAGGGACGGATCCGGTTCAGCCTGTACTGCCCGGGGTGACTGCCGGGGTTTCACCTGCCGTACCTGGCGGGGGCGGCGGACGGTCTGTTCGCCGAGCACGGCCTCGACGTGGACATCCTGGACCCTGCCGGCGGGCCTGCGAACGTGCGGCGGGTGGCCGCCGGCGAGGCGGACTTCTGCCTGACCAGCGTGCTGCACTATCTCGTTTCCCGGGCGGAGGACGGCTGGCTGCCGGCACGGTTCGTCGCCGTGGTCGGCCAGCGCAGCCCGATGGCCGGCCTGGTCGCGTCGGATTCGCCGTGGACCGTGCCGTCGGATCTCGGCGGGCTCCGCGTGGCCGGGCCGGCCAGCAACCGCCTGGTCACTGAGTACAGGGCGTGGCTTGCCCGCCACGACATCGCCGATCCCGTGATCGTGGACTGCGGGGAAGGTGGCGGCCCAGCCGCCCTGGGACGTGGTGACGTCGACGTGGTCCCGGAGTTCGCCGATCTGGTCCCGCGCGTACGGCGGCAGAGCGGCCTTGACGTGCGCCCGATCCGCGTCGGCGGCGAGGTGTACGCCAACGGCTTGGTAGCCGGGGACCACGTGCCGGACGCGGTGGTCGATCGCATGCGGGCGGCGATCACCGCTGCGCTCGAGCGACAGCGGCGCGCTCCCGAGACGGGGCTCGACGTGCTGTGCGATCGCTACCCCGGAACCGACGCCGGCGACGCGCTCGAGGGCTGGCACCTGGCCGAGTCGTCCGTCTTCGGCGACACGCCGCTGGGCGCCATGACCGCCGATCGCTGGCAGGACACGCTGGCCCACTACGCCACGGCCCATCGCCTGGCGGTCCCCGAGCCCACCACCGTGTACCGGTCCGACTGTCTCAACGACCTTCTGCCGTCGGGCTGAGCTGTCCGCCACTGCGACCCCGGACTGAGCCCCACACTCCGAGAGGAACCCGACCATGCCGCGCACGCTCGCCCTCCTGCTCACGCTCGCACTCCTGATCGCCGCCTGCACCACCGGGGAGGACCCGACCGCGGAGGACACCGCCGACGACGACACCGCCGACGACGGAGCGACCGACGACGGGGCCGGGTCCGACGAGGACGTGGCCCAGGAGCTGACCGTCGGGGCCGAGGACGACACCTACGTGCAGGAGGGCGCGGGCGCCAACGTGGGCATGTACCCGCTGAACGCCAACATCTACGAGACGCTCATCCGGGTCACCCCCGAGTACGACCTCGAGCCGATGCTGGCCGAGGACTGGGAGTTCGTCGAGCCGAACACGTGGCGGTTCCACCTGCGGGACGACGTCACCTTCCACAACGGCGAGCCGATGGACGCAGAAGCGGTCAAGGAGGGGCTGTTCGACCGGGTGGCCGCCGACGGCGGCGGCACGATCCGCGCCGGCGAGGACTCCGCCGAGGTCGTCGACGACCACACCATCGACTTCACCCCCACCGAGGAGAACCTGCGGGTGCCCGAGCAGATCGTGCACCCCAACAACAGCGTGGTCGGCCCCGGCACGATGCCCGACGGCGACGAGCTGGTCGGGACAGGGCCGTTCCAGTTCGTCGACTACGCCTCCGACGAACAGATCAGCGTCGAGCGAAACCCGGATTACTGGGGCGACGAGCCAGCCCTGGAGTCGATCACGTTCCGCTTCTTCCCCGAGTCGAGCTCGCGGATGCGGGCGCTGGAGGCCGGCGAGGTCGACATCGCCGTGGAGGTGCCGCGCGAAGAAGTCGCCGCGCTCGAGAGCGCCGGGGTCGAGATCGTCACCAGCGAGGTCGGCGCCTACCGGGCCATGTTCGCCAACATCCACGGCGACGAGCCCCACGATCTCCTGGGTGAGGACGAGGTCCGTCATGCCGTGGCCCGCGCCATCGATCGGGAGGAGATCGTCGAGGAGGTCCTCAACGGGCTGGCCACCACCGACCAGACCCTGGTGCCGCCGCGCTTGCTCGGCGAGCATGCCGACCTCGTCGAGGGCTTCGAGCACGATCCCGAGGAGGCCGTCGAGCTGCTGGAGGAGGCCGGCTGGGAGGAAGGCGACGACGGCATCCGTGAACGCGACGGGCGGCGGCTCGAGCTGACGCTGGAGTCCGGATTCGGGGGCGCGGACATCCACCGGCCCGTGCCCACGGTGCTGGAATCGCAGCTGGCCGAGGTCGGCATCGCCCTCAACGTGAACGAGCACCCCGACTCGGCGTCCTACCAGGAGGTCATCGAGACCGGCGAGGGCGACCTGTTCCTGGAGCAGGGCAGCCAGAACGACGCCAACCCCGGGTTCCTGCCGGTGCTGTTGTTCTACAGCCAGGGCGAGGCCGCCGACGCGCCGTACCAGAGCCTGTTCGCCCCCGGGGACGAGTTCGACGAGACCATCGAGCCGAACCTGACCTCTCCGGATCTCGACGACTCGCTCGAGGCCGTCGCCGAGGCGATGCGGATCCTCGTCGACGAAGAGGCGATCGTGCTGCCGTTCGCCGGGATCTACCGGGTGGTCGGCCACGACCCGGTCGTGCAGAACTTCGAGCCGCACCCGTCCATGCTCAACCTGCGTTGGAGCAAGATCTCGATGGGAGAGTGAGCCACCGGCGGGGGGCCGCGAGCCCACCTCCAGCGAACAGTGGTTGAGGCCACGATGACCGCACAGGGCGCGACGTGAGACAGTACGCGCTGCGCCGCGCCCTGTTCCTCGTGCCCACCCTGATCGGGCTGTCGCTGGTGGCCTTCCTGCTGGCCAACGTCGCACCCGGCGACCCGGCCACCCAGTACGTCATCCGCGCCACCGACGCCCCGCCGACGCCCGAGCGCGTCGCCGCCGTGCGCGAAGAGCTCGGGCTGGACCGGTCGCTGCCGCTGCAGTACGCGAGCTGGCTCGGCGACGTCAGCTCGGGCGATCTCGGTGTGTCCTACGCCACCCGCCAGCCCGTCACCACCGAGATCATGCGTCGCGTGCGCCCCACCGTGGAGCTGGCGGTGCCGGCCGCGTTGCTGGCCTTGCTCGTCGCGGTGCCCGTCGGCACCGCGGCGGCGGTGTTCCGCAACCGGTGGCCCGACCAGCTGTTGCGTGTCGGGGCGGTGGTCGGCGCTTCGATCCCGAACTTCTGGCTGGCGCTGTTGCTGATCGTGCTCGTGGCCGTCCCGCTGCCCATGTTCCCGGTGGCTGGCCGTGGCGGGCTGGCAAGTGTCGTGCTGCCGGTGCTGGTCCTGGCGGTCGGACCGACCGCGGTCCTGACCCGGTTCACCCGCTCCTCGGTGCTGGAGGTGCTCGGCGAGGACCACGTGCGGGCCGCCCGAGCCAGGGGCCTGGCCGAACGGTCGGTACTGGGCCGCCACGTGGTGCGCAACTCGCTGATCGCGGTGGTCACCGCCTTCGGCATCAGCCTGGGGCACCTGCTGACGGGCACCGTGATCGTGGAGTCGATCTTCGCCTGGCCCGGGCTCGGCCGCTGGGGCTACAACGCCATCCTCGACCGCGACTTCCCGGCCATCCAGGGCTTCGTGGCCGTCGCCGGGCTGGTGTTCGTGGTGCTCAACCTGCTGATCGATCTGAGCTATGCCGCGATCGACCCGCGAGTGCGGCTCGGCGCGCGCTCGGAGGGCGGCTGATGGC